>NZ_JBFRKT010000121.1:0-317 GCF_041469545.1 Vibrio sp. 10N.286.49.C3 | reverse complement strand
GCTTTTTTGTGCTGGAAATAAAAATAAGGTAGTTATACCAATTCCATTAATTAACTTACCAATCGAGTCCAATCTCTAAAGCAGAGGGATTGGACTCTGCGTTTATCTTCACAAAAACTGTTCCAAGCATTGCATACTGAGTTCACTATATCGTTATAGTTTTCAAAACACCTATTCGCTAACTTGTATTGTCGAAGCCATTGCCAAACTTGTTCTATCGGGTTTAATTCTGGTGAATATGGCGGGATATGGATTATCGTGATGTTCTTAAAATGATTGGCTAAATGTGTTTGATGCCAGCTCGCTTGATCCATAAT
>NZ_JBFRKT010000120.1:0-388 GCF_041469545.1 Vibrio sp. 10N.286.49.C3 | reverse complement strand
TATCCTTACTTTGCATTCTCAGTTGCTCAACTTCAGTCCCTTCACTTTTCCAGACTTTATGAAAATCTTCTATTAGCCAACGCCGCTCATAATAACTGACGATTTTGAGTGCCTCTTCCTTGCTCGTTATCGGCTCTGAAGTCAGTAAGTGCCATGCGAGCTTATTACCACTCTCTCCTTGTTCTATACATCCCACGTAGTAAAGCGGAATGTTATCGAACTCTTTCTTGTTAGCAGGAGATTTGAGTGTCACGGGGGCATATTTGATATCTAAATGAGCCTTGCGAGCTTTACGACCGCCTTTTTGCGGTATTTCGAGCACTTTCTCTCCGGCTGATAACAGGGTAGAGGCATAGCTATAAAGACGATTATCATGCTCTTCAATACA
>NZ_JBFRKT010000119.1:0-268 GCF_041469545.1 Vibrio sp. 10N.286.49.C3 | reverse complement strand
TACTAGAGCAGTTTGATGAGCTCGAAGACCTGGTACAAGACCGTCAAAAAGAACTTTCAGGGACTATCCGGTTAACAGCATCCACAGGCTTTGGCAGCAAAGAGTTGATAGAACCGCTGCTAAGCTACCAAAAGCAGCATCCCGAAGTAAAAGTCGATCTTCGCCTGTCAGACAACCATATTGCGGTCGTGGAAGAGGGCGTCGATATTGCAATAAGGTTTGGTAAGCTGCAAGATTCAAATTTAATGGCACGAAAGCTGAAAGATAT
>NZ_JBFRKT010000118.1:0-251 GCF_041469545.1 Vibrio sp. 10N.286.49.C3 | reverse complement strand
AGTTTGTTATCCATTATGTGTAATAACTGAAATCTACTTGAACTATATCGGTTTGACGTCCTTTCGGTTGATCTTTGAATGAATGTCAGTTTAGTGAAAACCGTAGGAGGATGTTGTGGAGCAACCAAATAAAGTATTCCGTTATCAGCAATTTAGCGCATTGAGCATTGATGCTTTATGTCATGACCAGCTATATTTCGCTAATCCAAAGGACTTCAATGACCCTTTTGATTGCTCACCTAGTGTGATGC
>NZ_JBFRKT010000117.1:0-325 GCF_041469545.1 Vibrio sp. 10N.286.49.C3 | reverse complement strand
TGCCCGTCACATCCAACGTCCACTGGCCATCTGTGATAACCAGGCCGTTATCCGTCGTGTAATCGGTGTCGTTGAAGTTCACCGTCAGGCTGTCGCCTTCCGCCAACTCCACGCTACCGCTGATCACCAACTCGTTGTCACTGGTGATGAAGTCGGTCGCATCCGCCGTGTCTTCTGTGATGCTGTCGATGCTTACCGCGCTCGTCGCGTCGTCACCGTCTGTGCCGATTTCGGTATCAACTACGATGGTTTGTGTCGCCTCATCGCGGTTACCTGCCGTATCTGTCACGGTCGCGGTCACGTCGTAAGAGCCATCTGCTAGCGT
>NZ_JBFRKT010000116.1:0-1101 GCF_041469545.1 Vibrio sp. 10N.286.49.C3 | reverse complement strand
ATCTATACCCGTGATCATTGAAGATGCTTGATTTTTCCTTAAAGCAGGATCATGCTACGCACCATGAAAATAATACTGACTCCTCAACAGAAACAACAACTCGAAGAGATGCACGATTCAACTCGTGATGGTCGAGTACGTGACCGTATCAAAGCTGTTTTACTCGCGTCTGAAGGTTGGAGTCAGACGATGATTTCTCAAGCTCTTCGTATTCACGAATCGACCGTAGCTCGTCACCTCAGTGATTATGTTCTCTCTGAAAAACTTAAGCCTGAAAATGGTGGTAGCCAGAGCCGACTTTCTGCTAAGCAAACTATGCAGCTTATCGAACATCTGGCAGAGAAAACCTACTTCCACACCCACCAAATTGTTGCTTATATTCAAGCTGAGTTTGGTATCCGTTATACCGTTGCTGGCATGAACAAGTGGCTACATCACCACGACTTCTCATATAAGAAGCCAAAAGGTGTACCGCACAAGTTTAATCCAGAGATGCAGCAAGCCTTTATCGCATACTACAACGAGATGCTAAGAAAGAGCGAAGACCCTGTGCTATTCATGGATGCCGTTCATCCTACGCAGTCAACAAAACTCAGTTATGGCTGGATACGCAAAGGCCAAGACAAAGTGATTGAGACAACAGGCAGTCGAACTCGTCTTAATATTATCGGTGCGTTACCGCTTCAAAATATTGGCGCAACAGTGACAGACACGTATGACACGATAAACAGCGAGAGCATCGTTCGCTTCTTCTGGAAACTCAAAAAGGAGCATTACCCGTTGGAGCAAAAAGTTCACCTAGTACTGGATGGCGCCGCCTATCATCGCTCAGAACTGGTGAGAAATGCGGCAAAAGTGCTCAATGTCGAGCTTCATTACTTACCGCCTTACAGTCCAAATTTAAATCCAATCGAGCGGCTTTGGAAAGTGATGAATGAACATGTGAGGAACAATATTTACTTCTCCTCCAAGCCAGAATTCACTTCAGCCATCAAAGAATTTTTCGATGTAACGCTACCAGAAGTTGCAGGCTCACTGGCATCCAGAATTACGGATAATTTTCAGATTTTGAAACCTGCATCTTCAAGTTGAACGGGTATA
>NZ_JBFRKT010000115.1:0-673 GCF_041469545.1 Vibrio sp. 10N.286.49.C3 | reverse complement strand
TAACGCCCTGTTAAGGTGTGAGCAACGCAATACCAAAGCAGCCGCATACCACCTTAAACACTAAAATCAACGCATAGTGAAAATGCCACGTGTTGCGAATCACTCTTAAACAGTTTGTTATATGAAGTTAGTGCCTAGAAAACCAAGATAGTCTTTCCTGCTCTTCTGGATAAGTCTCACCATAAACACAAGTGTACTGTACTGTGATTGTCGTAGATGCAAGAGATCTTCTGATTTCCTTTTTGATTCGATCATCAAAACCGTCCTCAAATGTTGCTTCAATTAAAATAAACTCATTTTGAGGAGCCAATACACGACCATCTATATTAGCAGCGAACGTGTCCCAAACAATTTCTGATGCTTTATCGCCTAACGACTCAACCAACGTATCGTATTGTTGACCAAACTTATTGATTTCACAGCTTTTAATTATTAATGGACCTAGCCCATAATTTTTCACTTTAACGAAAATCTTGTTTTCGTAGTCTCCCTTTGAAATATGCACAATAGGTCTCAACGACAATTTATTGTGAGTACGTTGAGCTTTAAGTGTTGTATTAGCTACTACGAGTGAAATGACTGATACGATAACAGCACAAATCGCAATTATTTCTGACGGTTTTAATTCTAACCAATCCAAAATGCCACCAAACCTATCTTTTCATATAACGCC
>NZ_JBFRKT010000114.1:0-252 GCF_041469545.1 Vibrio sp. 10N.286.49.C3 | reverse complement strand
GCGCCGATGGTAGTGTGGGGTTTCCCCATGTGAGAGTAGGACATCGCCAGGCTTTAAATATCGTTACCTGTGTATACATGTAACAACATCTACAGTGTACTAATCTGTTGATGACAATTTGTTGGAGGGATGGCTGAGTGGTCGAAAGCACCGGTCTTGAAAACCGGCAACCGTTAATAGCGGTTCTAGGGTTCAAATCCCTATCCCTCCACCACCATTGAAAAGCCCGCTGAGAAATCAGCGGGCTTTTTT
>NZ_JBFRKT010000113.1:0-208 GCF_041469545.1 Vibrio sp. 10N.286.49.C3 | reverse complement strand
AATTAGAGATAAAATAGTGAATACATAAAAATTCATTATTGGCTACTTAGCTCAGTTGGTTAGAGCACATCACTCATAATGATGGGGTCGCAGGTTCGAATCCCGCAGTAGCCACCATTCTTTCTTTATGAAAGAAAAAGTACAAACAACGTTATATTGAATCACCAATATCGATATAACTATAAAGATTTGCTGCGGTCGTGGCGGA
>NZ_JBFRKT010000112.1:0-238 GCF_041469545.1 Vibrio sp. 10N.286.49.C3 | reverse complement strand
TTGTGAATCAATGTAAACATCGATTCGAATACAAGACACTTGAATGTGTTTGTTGTGTTTATCAATAAAGATAAACATTGAGAACTTTTAAATTTGATTGAATTACTCGTAAGTAATCAATCAGTCAGCTTTCCAAATTGTTAAAGAGCATAAAGCAAAAAGCTTTAATCAATAACTTACGTTATTAATTAAAGCTCTGGCTTTAACTAAATCTAAACCATCAATCTGTGTGGACACT
>NZ_JBFRKT010000111.1:0-580 GCF_041469545.1 Vibrio sp. 10N.286.49.C3 | reverse complement strand
ATGTGTTTGTTGTGTTTATCTAATGAAAGATAAACATTGAGAACTTTTAAATTTGATTGAATTACTCGTAAGTAATCAATCAGTCAGCTTTCCAAATTGTTAAAGAGCAATGAGACTTCTTGTGAAGTTCATTTTCTAAAGACTCTCACAGTCGAAAAATCCAACCAGCGACATAAGAAGTGGTTTGGAGATTTAACTTCCAAGAATATTTAGAGAATGGTGGGCGATACCGGGCTCGAACCAGTGACCCCCTGCTTGTAAGGCAGGTGCTCTCCCAACTGAGCTAATCGCCCACGATAGTTTTAATTCCTTCGTGGAGAAAGAATGGTGGGTCGTGCAGGATTCGAACCTGCGACCAATTGATTAAAAGTCAACTGCTCTACCAACTGAGCTAACGACCCAATGGTATCCCGTAGGGGAGTCGAACCCCTGTTACCGCCGTGAAAGGGCGGTGTCCTAGGCCTCTAGACGAACGGGACACTGCAATTCATCTCTACTTTAAAAGTAGAAACAAACTTCGAAGAACTTGGGAGTTCTTCATCTCTTTGCTTTTCTAAACCTAATCAATCTGTGTGGACAC
>NZ_JBFRKT010000110.1:0-3016 GCF_041469545.1 Vibrio sp. 10N.286.49.C3 | reverse complement strand
CTACTTAATTGGGCGTTAGCAATCTTATTAAGCATCTATATATGAAGACAGAATATTTTTATTGGGACTTAGACAAGAGTAAATTTAAAGGAGTACTTTATGATTCCATTAATGATTACTTTTTGAATGATCATGGCTTTGATACTTGGGAAGACTTTGAGGGTGCTGACCCGCACGTAGCATACGCTCATTTAGCCTATGTGAGATTTAACTCGTTGGAACAGCAATTCATTGATTTGAGGGTTATTCCCCAAATGCTAGGTGTCGAAGCGATCCCGTTGAAGTCCCAAATAATGGATATAAATCGATATGATTGGTTAAAATCTATTGTTGATCTATCGTTGTTTCGTTTTTCAAGCTTAAGAGATATAGCGTTTCATTTTGTCAACGAGGTGCTGTGTTTAGAGTTGGAGGATTTCAAGCTAAACATGAAGCAACTAAATAAATGCTTAAGAGAAAATCACTCTGAGATCTTACATGCCCTAAAAGAAATTGACAGTGTTGGTGCCGAGCTAAGAGCAGACCGAAACGAAAGAGCTCATAAGGGCTTCTGTAACTTATATACTGGTGATGATCAGAGGTTTAAGCATATGGCTTACATGGAGCATTCAAAAATACCTATTGTAGCAAGCTCGCCGTACGACTTGAACGATGTTTATCAGGACTCCAGAGAGAAGATTTATGATGTGGTTGTAAGTGAAGTCACAAGAGCTTTAGAGGCTGTAACTTTGCTAGCTGATAATATGTATCCATACTACCGTGATAGATATCAGTCTTTAGCGCAAGGTTCACGAAGTGGAGCATCACCACACTTTACTCGATATCACGCATCAGATTGCTAACAAAGCATTTAAGAGTGATTCGTAACGCTTGGCAGTTTCGCTTCGCTCAAGTATAGCCAAGCGTCGCTCACACCTTAATGCGGCGTTATAGCGAAGATTGAGAGCCCTAACACAAATATATTAGGGCGTCAGAGGTCGGTTAGTCTATCGGGTACGCATCTTCATAATGGTCGTCACAAACAGGGTGATCTTGGACGTAACTAGTAGCTGGATTTTCACAAAACTCGCATTCAGCACCTTTAGGTGGTCTAGTTTCATCACAATATACACAATAGCCATCTTCTTCTGGATATTCGGTACCGCAGTCATCACATGTAATATAGTTATCTTCTGACATATCGCCTCCATCAATAGTGTAAGTCAGAGTTATGGTTTATCATAAATACACCTAATATAAAAGAGGCTATAATCTATTGATAATTAGCTTTATTATTGGTTTGGTATGCCTGTCGGAAAATCGCTATAACAAACTGTTTAAGAGTGATTCGCAACGCGTGGCATTTTTATTATGCGTTGGTTTTTGTGTTTAAGGTGGTATGCGGGAGCTTCGGTATTGCGTTGCTCACACCTTAACAGGGCGTTAGTTTTATAGGAGGCAGTTGTGGCAAAACCGATTTCATTTGGTCAATTTAAATTTGGCACTCGAAAGGCATGCGAAGAGGATGCTCGTCGTCGTATTAATTCATACAGTCCTGGAACAATAATGGCTTTGGATGATAAAGCTTTTTTTGAAGCTTTGTTTACATTGCATAGTGAGTATGATGAAAAGGTTGGTTGTGGCATTAAAGATATTGAAGTTGGGTTAGATTTCCACCGAAATAGATGTCTGTTCATAATACGAAAAGATGATTCTAGAGTCGTAATTAGCTGGAGACATTGCGTTAAGCCATATACAAAGAAAATGGTTGTTTCTTACGCTTTTCGAAGAGCTGTTAAAAGCACTGTCATGGCATTCAAAAATGAAGCTATTTTGAATGGGGCTGTATGTCCAAAACTAGGTGTTAATCTGACATTCGACAATAGCCATGTTTCTTATGTTTCAATGTCATTTGATGACATGCTGACGGACTTTCTTGCTGAAAATAGTCTTACTTACGAGTCAGTTGAATTAATTGACCCAGAGTATAGTGATTCCGATCAGCGGGGAAAGCTTGCTAGTCATGTAGTAACAGAAAGTTGGCAGAAATATCATCAATCAAGAGCAGAATTTGAGCTGCTTAGCATTGAGGCTAACTTAAGCAAATAAAACTAACAAACTGTTCAAAAGTGATTCGCAACGCGTAGCATTTTCACTATGCGTTGGTTTTAGTGATTAAGGTGGTATGCGGCGGCTTCGGTAATGCGTTGCTCACCCCTTAACAGGGCGTTAGAATTTTAGGAGAATCCAGTGTCCGAAAGTCGTTTAAGAGAAGTTATTGATATATCAGCAAGGGCGCTATATGAGAAAATGAATGGTGGTGCGATTGTTGTTGAAAACGAAGCATCAATGCAACTTCATCTGTCTTCGATCTTAAAGTCTATTGGCGAAATTTATGTTAATACTCGAGACGAGATCTTTGGAATAGAGCTAGAAAAACCTGTCTCTCTCGAGCAGGGTGCATTTGTAAAGAGTGGTTCCAACAAAGCAAAGGTAGACATTTATATATATTTTGAAAACTTAGTGTCAGGGCTTAAAAGCAGTTGTGCCATTGAACTTAAGTTCTTCAAAAAATCTAATCATCGAGAACCAAATAATCGGTACGATGTTTTTAAGGATATTCATAATCTTGAGAACTACAGTACATTTTCAGACTTCGGAGTTATGTTAGTTGGTACTGACCATCGTCATTATATCGATCATGATAGCTACTCTAAAGAAACAGGGGATTTTGACTTTAGAAATGGTAGTACATATACCCAAGGAACAGAGCTAATCTATTACCCTAAAGCGGGTAAGCAACCATATGGTAGCCCAATTACATTGTCACAGAATTATGAGTTTCAGTGGTGGCTACCTAAGAGCAAAGTAGGTCTCTTATTCCTCGAAATATAAAATTCTAACAAAGCGTTTAAGAGGGATTCTCAACGCTTGGCATTTTCAGTTTGATTCGACTTTAGTGTTTACTGCACAATGGTTTAGGTTAGGTGGTCGCGTTGTTCACCCCTTAACGCGGCGTTGAACTAAGCCGCTTCGC
>NZ_JBFRKT010000109.1:0-325 GCF_041469545.1 Vibrio sp. 10N.286.49.C3 | reverse complement strand
GAATTACGCAACAAAGCCTTTAAGAGCACCTAATGATACCAGGATTAACAACCCTATAAATATATTTTGTTTTTTTATGGTTTTCATTATTGATTGTTATTTATATAATTGGAATTAGGTTAATATATAAGAGGCTAATGCCCCTTATATATTTCCGGAGTCTAGCGGTTTTCTAACGCAACTTTCACTGCTCGTTCTAAACTAGGGATAGTTGTAAGTTCAGGTACTCTTTGGGTATAAATGACTTGGTTATTCATACCCACTACAATAATACTTCGACTAAGTAAGCCTAACTGCTTAATTTGAGTGGCTTTGTTGCGTAATT
>NZ_JBFRKT010000108.1:0-262 GCF_041469545.1 Vibrio sp. 10N.286.49.C3 | reverse complement strand
TCTTAAACGATCGGCATTAAGTCATAAGACTAGGCTTTCTAATAAATGGCGGAACGGCTGGGGTTGCAGGCTCCGGGACTCGTTGGTCGCAGACCAAAACACTAAACACGAAAAAGCCCTAACATTTCTGTTAGGGCTTTTTCTAATTAGTGGCGGAGTGGACGGGACTCGAACCCGCGACCCCCGGCGTGACAGGCCGGTATTCTAACCAACTGAACTACCACTCCGCAGTGGAATACTTGTCGTCGCTGACAAGTGTTCA
>NZ_JBFRKT010000107.1:0-1567 GCF_041469545.1 Vibrio sp. 10N.286.49.C3 | reverse complement strand
TGAATTACGCAACAAAGCCTCCTTTGATAGCAATGCTGTTACCACCATCCATAGAAACGGTAATGGTGCCGCCTGCTAAATCAGCGGACTTTGCATTATTGCCATAAGGGATAGGAACAACAGGTTTACCGACTGTTGTTAAGCAAACATCAGAAGGCGTTTTGTTCGATTAACTCGAAAATTGCAACACAAACTAGATGAAAAGCGCCCCGGGCGCTCTCTAAACATATGAATAAAAAGATTATTTTCGAATTAAGAATTAATACTCATCGCCAAGTTGATATGTTTCTAATGAAAAGAAATTTACGTAAGGTACTTTTTTTTCTATTTTTCTTTTTATTTTGTCATGAACAATGAAAGGAGATAAGTCATCCCCCCCCATTTTAAATATTAACCGTTCTGACTCTTTTATTTTATCTAAAACGTCGACGTCCAAATGATAGTTAATAACGTGGGGATCTTCATCAGGATCCTGTTGTTCGTAGGTTGATTTACTTCTATCCCAACAATCTAACTCTTCATAGATGTTAATCAAAAAGTAATTATCACATTCGTCATTTATTATAACGGGGTATAAACTCCCTCCGTAAATATTGTCATCAATTAACTCTTTTAATGATTCAGATATTATGACACTGGGAGTGCAAAACAGCATAGGCATTGTATTATCAATAATCTCATTACCTTTACTATAAAAACGCAGAGCTGGCTCACCGTAAATTTGTTTTCGATAATGAAACCGTCTTAAAGCTGTTGATTCTGTTGGAATCACTTTAAACCCTACCATGTCAAAGTTGGGAGTCATTACGTAATATTCGTTGTTATAGTTCACGCTACCTACCTCTAATGTATAAACTCTCTTTTTATAGCGAGTAAATTCTGAATGATTTCGATTACAAATATTATCATCTTTGTTTTCTGATTTAGCCAAATCATCGATACTAAAATTGTCAATTTTGGTTCCAAGTCCGTTGCAACCACAATTCCCATTTTTAAAGTATTTGTGAACTCTAGTTAATCTAATTCGGAATGATTTTATGTCTGATAATAACACTTTACTCTTGCTGTTCATTCTAGACTGGACTTTTTTTCGCTACCCTCTTCACATTCTTTTTCTATCTTTTTGAGTGTTTTTACCATCAACTTTTGCACGTAGTCATGGTAGGGTTCGTCATCATCGTCACTATTTGAAAATGAAATATGATTACCTCGATGTAATTGAACTTCTAAATGGCATGCACCAGCAAAAGTAGATGGTAATGCAACCAAATTACCTATTTCATTAATATCATAACCATATGACTCAAGAATTGACTTATTCCCTGATTCAATCGCACCTTTTTTAGATAATAAATGATGTATTTGCATCGGAACACCACAATTTAAAGGGTGATCATGATCCCCCTCAATGGCATTCAACAAGTTTTCCCTATATCCCATACGTTTACCTAGATGTAATCTAATTCTCCACGCTTGTAGCGCGGTGTTTTATGTTTATCTGAATGACAAAGCCTACAAGTAGCGTCACGCTTTACCGCTTCCTTTTTCGGGGCTTTGTTGCGTAATT
>NZ_JBFRKT010000106.1:0-342 GCF_041469545.1 Vibrio sp. 10N.286.49.C3 | reverse complement strand
GCAATAAAGCAAAACTAAACGTTCAACATCAGGATTAATGAAAACCCTAAATAGTGGTGCGCCCTGGAGGATTCGAACCTCCGACCGCCTGGTTCGTAGCCAGGTACTCTATCCAGCTGAGCTAAGGGCGCAACGGTTTCGATATTAAGCTGTTAGTTAAGGCAATAAAGCAAAACTAAACGTTCAACATCAGGATTAATGAAAACCCTAAATAGTGGTGCGCCCTGGAGGATTCGAACCTCCGACCGCCTGGTTCGTAGCCAGGTACTCTATCCAGCTGAGCTAAGGGCGCAACGGTTTCGATATTAAGCTGTTAGTTAAAGCAATAAAGCAAAACTAAAC
>NZ_JBFRKT010000105.1:0-258 GCF_041469545.1 Vibrio sp. 10N.286.49.C3 | reverse complement strand
GAGAAGCTATAGTGACGTGCCAAAGGTACATCATCGACAACTTGCTGGTAGTTGGCTTTGTGAACACGGTCTGAACTGTTGTTAGCAACCCGATCGACATGTAGCTTGAGTCGAGGGAAACTTGCTAGCTGTTGAGTCGTTAATAGACTGCGTCTTACATTGGAAGAAAGACAAACCCAGTTCGCTTTTACAAGTTCTACTCGAATAGCGTTGAGCAGGCTGTGGACATTTTTTTTAGCCGACGCAGTAATCTGCTGA
>NZ_JBFRKT010000104.1:0-2316 GCF_041469545.1 Vibrio sp. 10N.286.49.C3 | reverse complement strand
AATTACGCAACAAAGCCATCAAAGGAAGTAAATTCAGTGCCAGTACTGGCGATGCCGGTGGTGATAAAAAGGGTGTCTCATCTGGTACCATTGAAGCTGAGGCGGAATTCATATCGGCTTCTCCTACCGTTAAATTTGAAGGCGTCGGCGTATGTCGCTTGTCCGATCAAACCGGTGCGGTCTTTGAAGGCACATTAGATAATGCAGGCAAAGCTTCGGTGGGTGGTGTCGCACCCGGAGAGTTTAACATTGATTATGGTGAAGACAGTCGTAAGCCTGCCTGACAGTGAAAAGATCAAAGCCGCATTAGAGAAGTGCCCATTTGTGGTGGTGTCGGACTGCATTGCCGATACTGAAACCACTCGCTTGGCCGATGTGGTGCTGCCCGCGCAAGGGTGGAGCGAGAAGTCGGGCTCCGTGACTAATTCTGAGCGTCGAATCTCACGCCAACGCCGTATATTACCAAGCCCAGGGGAAGCTAAACCTGATTGGCGGATATTAAAAGAAGTCGCGCAAAAAATGGGATTCAAAGAGCAGTTTGATTACTGCCACGAAGGTGAGATCTTCAAAGAGTATTGCGAGATGACTGCGCTTGGTAATGAAACAGGTAAAGCGCGTGACTTATGCTTAATTGGACTCACGCAACTGGATGAGAAAGGCTATGGCGAACTCACACCACAGCAATGGCCAGTGCTAGAGTATCAACCAGAGATCATTGAGCAGCGCATGTTCACCAATGGCAAGTTCTTTACTGAATCTGGCAAAGCGCAGTTTATTGCAGTTGATCACGACAAACCGATTGCCGACATCAGCCTTGAATTCCCGCTTATCATGAACACAGGTCGGATCCGAGACCAATGGCACACTATGAGCCGCACAGGCTTGGCCGCAGGTTTAGGCGAACACACACCAGAACCCTTTGTTGCCATGCACCCAGATACGGTTGCAGCACTTGGTTTAGAAGAGTTCGGCTTAGATGAATTTGGGCTAGATGCCTTCAACCACGCTACTATTAATCCAGTGGTGAAAGTGCGCAGCGCACAAGGGGAGTGCCAAGCCCGCCTAGTGGTAACCAAAGAGATGCGCCGCGAGCAAGTATTCATGCCTATTCACTGGAATGCACCGACTGCCAAAGACAGTAAGCCGTGTGACCTGATCTTGCCTCATACCGATGCCGCATCAGGTCAGCCAGAGTTTAAACACACCCCAGTGGTGGTTGAACCGTGTGGTTATCGCAGCGAAGCCGCACTGGTCAGTGACAAAGTGATGGATTGCAGCGGTTTTGATTACTGGGTACGCCAAAGAGTGGAGGGCGGTTTTCTGTATCGCATCTCATCATCTAAGAACCCAATGGAGCTGGTGATTCAGCTTGCCAACACCCTCGATGCATTACCAGAACCCAACGCGGAGGCGATCAAATCACTCCATTACCACGGTAATAAATCATTCAAGAACTACGGCTCTGCCAAGCTGGGTCAATCTGGTGTAAAGCAAGCCTTCGTAGTGAACAGTAAGCTCGACCATCAAAGCATCGACTGGCTGGTGGAATGCCTAACAAGAGAAGCCGATGAAGAGTTTGAAGCTGAGTTTTTGAGTACTATGGCGAAGTAGGGGGATACAGAGTGACCTAGTTGCTTGATTATAATGCATAAAACTATCGCTGTGTTATGGCGAGAGAGGGGCATTGTTCGCTTTTAAAAAAATTATGCAACGGGTATAGTCTCTGTAGACAAATTGGTAGCTAGAAGTGGAAAGTGAACGGCTTGCAGTTTTCCTCTGCTAGTTATAAAAATCGAACGTAGGTACGCTTTAAAGCAAATTTCATAGATAGAAGCGGCCAAGTCCAACAGGTATTTATCTATTGTGCTACGACAGCGGATAAATACTTAAGCGTTATGCGTTACTCCAACTTGAGAAGGCAGTACAAGTGGAAATAAGAGTTAAAAAATCAGTTCGGTATCTTGCCTTGGGTATTCTTATATATCCGTTTCTTTACATGCTACTCAATTTTATTATTCCGATTCTAATGACGGTTTTGGGCGAAGGTGGTAGCTCGTTGATTGAAATTCTTGAGTATTTCACCTGGTTTATAATGCCTTTATTTTCGGTGCTCTATTTGTTAGCTTTCCACCATTTTTCTCCAGTGTTAGGTAAATGGCATCAACGCATTGGGTATATTTTGGTTTTAGCCGCTGTGCTAATCGAAATAGTGATGCCTTGGATGGAATCTGGTCTGGTGTTTAAGACAGCATCTTTTCTATGTCGGCTTTTCGAGATCGGTATTTTAGTTAGTTGTATGGCTTTGTTGCGTAATTA
>NZ_JBFRKT010000103.1:0-4519 GCF_041469545.1 Vibrio sp. 10N.286.49.C3 | reverse complement strand
GAAACGCACGAAATGGGGCTGCTCTGTCTCTAAACTGAATTACGCAACAAAGCCGCTCTGCGCCGACATTCTCGTATGATTGGAATAAGGATCAGGCGGAAATTCCGTTGAATATAAGCGTAAGCAAGACTACTGTGTTGAACGGACGTCCTTGGAAGTTTGGCATTGAAGCGAACTATTACCTTGAGAAAGACGAAGAAACGCGTCCAGATTTTATGTTGAGCTTTAATATCAGCCCAGTTGTTGAAAATAAGCTGGCGTCTTTGTTCGATTAAGCCGTTATTTGAAATACAGTTTTAGAAACGAAAAAGGCTGAACGATCATCGTTCAGCCTTTTGTGTTATTGGATTGAAGCGATTCTATTAACCCGCAGCAGCCTGCATGATGAGACCACAGATGTAAGCGCCGTATGTACCGAGAGCGTAACCCAATACTGCCATTAGGATACCTACTGGCGCCAGTGCTGGGTGGAATGCAGCTGCTACGATAGGAGCCGATGCTGCGCCGCCAACGTTAGCTTGGCTACCGACAGCCATGAAGAACAGTGGTGCACGGATAAGCTTCGCCATCACAATCATTAGAATGGCATGGATAGTTAGCCATGTGATACCAATGAAGAAGTAGCCTGGATTGTCTAAGATAGCCGTCACATCCATTTGCATACCGATGGTTGCAACTAGGATGTAGATGAACGCTGAACCAACTTTAGACGCGCCGCTGTGCTCAAGGCTGCGTGTAGATTTGAAGCATGAAGCGATGAGCGCGAACGTTGTCACCATTACGATTAACCAGAAGAAGCCTGATGTAAGGCTGTATTTCGCGAGTTCTGGAGCGTTGGTCGAGATCCAAGGTGCGATTAGGTCACTGAATAAGTGAGCTAGGCCGGTAAGACCGAACGCAATTCCCGTGATCTTCATTAAATCTGTTGTGGTTGTTGGGCGAGCGTTCTCTTCTTGGTATTTAGAAACCGTCTCTTTTAGCTCTTCAATAGATGAAGTATCTGCTTTTAACCATGCATCAATCTTCTTCTGGCGGCCTGCCATGATAAGCAATACAGCCATCCAAATGTTCGCACAGATAACATCAACCGTAATCATTGCAGAGAATAACTGATCATCAACCTCGAACACTTCTTTCATTGCTGCTTGGTTTGCACCGCCGCCAATCCAAGAGCCAGCAACAGTTGTAAGGCCGCGCCATACATCGCCAGATACAAGGTCAGGGTTAACTTGGTCGATAATTAGAATCGCTAAAGGCCCGCCAATGATAATGCCGACAGTACCGGTTAGGAACATGATGACGGCTTTGGAACCAAGGCCAAATATTTTACGAAGGTCTGCTGAGATGATAAGAAGAACGAGAGCACTCGGTAATAGGTAGCGACTTGCAACGAAGTATAGCTTTGAGTTTGACGCATCGATGATGCCTAAACTATTCAATAGAGAAGGAACAAAGTAACAGAGCAATAGACCCGGAACGAACGAGTAGAATTTTTTCAGTGCGCTATTTTGGCTACTTTCCGTGATAAAAACACCGCCAAGAATAACAGCTAACATGCCCATTATTACTGCATCATTAGTAATCATTATTATATCTCCTTTAAGGTGAGCGCAACCGCCTCACTTTTTGAAGTGCAGGACTATACCGACAACTGGCATGCGTTACAAATTGTAACGACAGACACACTTTGAAACGTTTGTGTTAATTTTTATGATTTGAGTTTGTGAATACGGAACGTTAATTATTGGCGATGTGAATGCTTTGATGGCGGCTTGTGAGGCGTGTTTAGATATATGCAATGTAACTCAAACGTTAGAGGATGGTCGCTACGAATTAGAACGACGACTGAAGGGCTTAAAAGAATGCATATATACCCGCATTGACGGTATGGTTTATGTTGAGAGGTAATGTTTTATAAATGTAAAAAGTGAATTCATTTTTGACGGGTAGCTTGAGATTGAAAATTATAACTGGATCACATAAATGTCGTGGTTCATCTGATTTAGGTTCCGTGTTTTGGCTTCATCGGTCGTGCTATTCGTATTTAGAGAATGAAAAAGCGACCCGAAAGCCGCTTTTTGAGTGGTTGTTAACCTCGAATTTGAGCTCTGCTTAGGTTTGTTCTTCCTCAAAGCCATCTGCATAGCCTTTCGGTGGCGGTGTCCAACCTCGTTCTGAGCGAGAGTGCTTGTCTGAACGGTCTTTTTTCATGTCTTCTTTCATTGCTTCTTCAAGGTGAATGAAGATTTGTCGGTAGTTGTTGTCGTAACGTGGGTTCTCTTCCGCTTCAGACCAAGCTTGGTATAGTTTTTCAGACTTACGGCTTTCAACACGTTGATACGTTGATTTTTGCTGTTCAACGAAGAATGGATGGTGCCCTAAAGAACGTAGAGCTTCTGCGCCCATTTCGAGTGCCGAGTGGTACGTTTCTGAGACTACAGAATCTGCACCAGCTTCTCGTAGGCGGTAACTGTGACCACGGTCGAACGCACGCGCTAAAATTTTCACTTTAGGGTAGGTGTGTTTAACGTATTTTACTAATTCAACGCTTGAGTCTTGGTTATCGATAGCGACGACAAACATTGCGGCTTCTTCGATCCCTGCTGTATGCAATAAGTCATGACGAGTCGCATCACCAAAGTAAGATTTGATGTTGATAGAGCGAAGTAAATCGACTTGGTTGGCTTGGTGATCCAAAACCACAGTCTTGACATCATTCGACACCAATAAGCGGTTAACGATTTGACCGAATCGGCCAATACCAGCAATGATCACCGTACCTTTCTCTTCGATAGTATCGGCTTCTCGGTCGTTAGACTTTTGCTCGTAACGAGGAAGTATCACTTTATCAAATAGAATGAATAAGCCTGGTGTTAGGAACATTGAAAGAGCAACAACCAGCGACAGAGTTTGGACTATATCAGCAGGCAATACGTGGTTTTGAGCCGAGAAGCTCAGTAGTACAAAACCAAATTCACCGGCTTGCGCCAAGCTCAACGCCAATGTAAATAACACCGTGGCTTTAAGTAGCATAACGCCAAGAGTGAGGCCAATGATCAAACCAAAGTCGTTGAATAGAACATCAAAGTTGATGCCCGCACCTACCGTAATGAAGAACAAGCCAAGTAGCAGCCCTTTGAATGGGTCGATATTAGACTCAAGCTCGTGGCGGAATTCACTGTTTGCCAATACCACACCGGCAAGGAAGGTTCCTAAAGCGGGTGACAGGCCGACTAGGCTCATTAGTGCAGCAATACCAATAACCAACATCAGCGCGGTTGCGGTAAAGATTTCACGCAGGCCGGAGCTTGCCACAAAGCGGAACAGTGGACGACTCAAGAAGTGCCCGCCGACCACAACAATCGCAATAGATGCTGTAATCACAAGGCCATAAGCCCAGCCGGGTAGGCCAGCAACAAGACTCAACTCTTCATGGTGATCAGAAGCCGAAGCGACCGCGCTTTGTGCAGCTTCGATTAATTCTGGCAACGCTAATAGAGGGATGAATGCTAACATAGGGATGACGGCAATATCTTGAAACAGTAAGACCGAGAAAGCATTCTTGCCGCCTTCTGTCTTGGAGAGCCCTTTCTCATTAAAGGTTTGGAGAACAATCGCGGTAGATGACAGTGCGAAGATCAAACCGATAGTCAGCGCGATCGTCCAAGGTTGCCCGAAGAACAGAGCAATCCCCATGACTATGGCCGTTGTGCCACCGACTTGTAGGCCGCCGAGCCCCATCAGGCGGTTTCTCATTGCCCAAAGCATCTTCGGCTCAAGCTCAAGCCCGACCAAGAACAGCATCATTACTACACCGAATTCGGCAAAGTGTTGAATGGTCGTGGTCTCTTCACCCACTAAGCCGATGATTGGGCCAATCACCACACCGGCAATCAGGTAACCAAGCACAGAGCCGAGGCCAAGCCTTTTGGCGATAGGGACGGCGATGACTGCCGCGAGCAAATAGATAAATGCTTGTAGAAAATATCCTGTCATGATCTAACCTCTGCTCATCATTTCATCGACATAATGGTTTAGCTTTTCAGCCTTGCTTGCCTTTTTAAGATCGACTTCGCCCGCAACAAAAGCCTCTAAAAGCGATTTGTAGCTATTTACATGATCTTGAATTCGGCCTTCTTCTAACGCAGTACGTGAACCAAACAAAGCCAATGGAGCCAAGTAGTTCATGCCGCACAAAGACGCCGTTTGTTCGATTGGGTGAAGCAGTTCACGGATGGTGAAGTGGTTATAACCGTCAGTTTGATAAGCCTCTTTTTTGCCGCCAGCGGTGATACTGCATAACAAGCTCTTACCTTGCAGTTCATTACCGTCGGTGCCGTAAGCAAATCCGTATTCTAGGACGAGGTCTTGCCACTCTTTAAGAATCGCGGGTGTTGAGTACCAATATAGTGGGAATTGAAAAATGATGATGTCATGGTCCAACAGGCGTTTCTGCTCACGATCGATATTGATCTTGAAGGTCGGGTATTCAGCATAAAGATGGCTTTGTTGCGTAATT
>NZ_JBFRKT010000102.1:0-666 GCF_041469545.1 Vibrio sp. 10N.286.49.C3 | reverse complement strand
GGCGTTATGATTTTTATCGAAATAGGCAGGTTTTATGACAATATCGTTTGAAACTCAGAGGCTGAGAGTTGCTGAAATCTCAGGTGCTCTTTCGTTAACTGAGCGCTCAGTTCTGATCGAAGAGATTCCTAGTATTCTAACGCCATTAGTTGTTGAAAACTTGCCTCCATATTTTCATGGTATTACTTCCTGTGAATTGGCGCGAGTTTGGCTCGACCGAATGTTGTCGGAGAGTCGATTACTTCAAGTGAAATCTGAGGCACAAGAGTTAATCGGTTTTCTGTTCGCCTATGTAGAGAACGAAAGTGACGCGCACATAGGTTACTTACTCAATGAAAAATATTGGGGTAAAGGGCTGGCGAGTGAGCTACTGAAGAGCTTTATCGAAGAAGTAGTTAATACTGAGCCTTGGTTAAAGCTTGTTGGTGGCGTTGAAACATCTAATGTTGCTTCAGCTAACTTACTTAAAAAGTTAGGCTTTATAGAGCAACCAATAAATGAAAGTGGTGTGTCCTTTTACGAATACACGATTCCCCGACCACAATCATAACAAGCAATTTAAGCAGACTGTCAACGCTTGGCATTTTTAGTTCGGTTCAGCTTCAGTGATTTCGGTGGTAAATTTGGGTGTATTGGTAGCGTTGTCAGCTACTTAATTGGGCGTTA
>NZ_JBFRKT010000101.1:0-214 GCF_041469545.1 Vibrio sp. 10N.286.49.C3 | reverse complement strand
AATGTGTTTGTTGTGTTTATACCGTTCTTATTAAATAAGAGCAGATAAACATTGAGAACTTTTAAATTTGATTTGAATTACTCGTAAGTAATCAAATCAGTCAGCTTTCCAAATTGTTAAAGAGCATAAAGCAAAAAGCTTTAATCAATAACTTACGTTATTAATTAAAGCTCTGGCTTCAACTAAATCTAAACCATCAATCTGTGTGGACACT
>NZ_JBFRKT010000100.1:0-356 GCF_041469545.1 Vibrio sp. 10N.286.49.C3 | reverse complement strand
GATCACCTCCTTATACGAAGATAGTCACGATGAGTGTCCACACAGATTGATGGTTTAGATTTAGTTAAAGCCAGAGCTTTAATTAATAACGTAAGTTATTGATTAAAGCTTTTTGAATCAAGCTCTTTAACAATTTGGAAAGCTGACTGATTGATTACTTACGAGTAATTCAATCAAATTTAAAAGTTCTCAATGTTTATCTTTCATTAGATAAACACAACAAACACATTCAAGTGTCTTGTATTCGAATGATCAGAAATGATTGTTCATTTTTTGATTCTATTTTTTATTAAAAAGTGGAAACGAAAAGTAAATTGAGTCCGGCAAACAGTTATCAAGAATTAACCCTTCTTGAT
>NZ_JBFRKT010000099.1:0-1520 GCF_041469545.1 Vibrio sp. 10N.286.49.C3 | reverse complement strand
CTTATCCGAACGGCATTAGATGCTAACGGTGGGCGTTTTCTGGAGGTAGATAACGATGAATAATGACTTTAAATATTTACCGACAGACATCTATTTATTTGGCGTTGAGTATCCTACCGTTGATGGTAAAAAAGGTTCCGCCTATGCCGATGTGAATTCAGCTGATAACTTGGAAGTGATTGAGGCATTAAGCAATATTCGCCCTATGTCACGGCTTCCCATTGCCAAAAACTTAGGTGAGGAAAGCGCAGGCCTTTGGGCGACAGACGACTTAGGTCGTTTACATGTACTCGGTGATTCAACGCAGAAAAACCAAAAAACCAACGTCAATCAGGTTTTGGCACTGCGCTCGCCAGTACATGAACTAACACAGAAGACGTACAAGCTGTCTTTTCCTGAATGGTCAATGCTTACAGAGTTGGCGATTGGTGCACAGAGTGATGCTCGGCCAATGAAAAAGGCGTGTGTAGACCTTGTCTCTATCTTAGAAAAGCTAAAGGGGTATGACGGTGATCAAGCACTGAACTCGCTAGAAAAAAAAGTGGAATACGCTGTTACAGAAGTAAAGCGCTCACAACTCGCGCCTAAATATGAAGCAGGCACTCAAGCACTAACGGGTGAGCAAGCTACATATAACAAATGGTATGATTCTGTACCTGAAGATAAGCCCATTCGTGGTTTTATCGTGCCAACTTTTTCATTTCTCGCTGTAGCGTTTTCGACCGATGATTATGACCTCGCTATTGTTGATATAAAGCGTTTCGACGAAACAACAAGTACACACAAAAGCTTACAAGAAAAGGACGTTATAACGCAGGCTAAACTTGATAAAATTAGTGGTTCGCATCGCCCAATAGCCTTGTTTCCTCAGGCGTCGGAGGTTTTTACTGATGGCATGTACACCATTGAAGTGGTTTTCGACCTAGAGTTTGCAGGTAAAATTCCCGAATTTGCTAATGTAACCAAAGAGTATGATGAGTTTGGTGATGCTACTAGAGTCAGCTACGAGTTACGAGAATACATCTCGCTCAGCCAAACGACACCGTTTGGTAAGATCGCGGTTGTTGCGGGCGACATGATCTCACTTGAAGAGTCTTTGATATACCAAAAGGAGGGACACAAACTTTCAATTGATGCCTAAATGTCTGCCCCGTCAGCTTGCTAGTTAAATTGACTATTTCACCTGTTTAATTGACTATTTTGCTAGCGTTTTAGCAGGCGGTGTTACCATTTCTAATTTGTTGAAATTTATAATTATTCCGCGTAGAATTTCTTCAACCAAATCGTTTTTTTAAGCCTTATCAGCTTAGCTATCACCGCAACTATTGATACCTGTAGGTTGTGGAGAATCCAAATGCACTTAGTTTGCAAATTTATATCTAGTTCGTCCCTCAGTACGAACGACCTTCAATATGTCTTAACACCAGATGAGTGTGTAGGGCTATTTTCGCGTGTGCGCACCCCTAAAGACATCTTGGCTCAGTTACCAAGCACTCTGGTTCAGCAGATTACTGCGTCGG
>NZ_JBFRKT010000098.1:0-7618 GCF_041469545.1 Vibrio sp. 10N.286.49.C3 | reverse complement strand
TCAATTTTGGCATTCGCAGGGATTCCATTACCATTACTCTGATGGTTGTTAGTTTTGACTCCAACATTAAGTGAAGATTTAGATCGCTCTTTGCTCCGAAGCGAAGAAAGTAGTTCTCTATCTACTCTTCCTGTTTGAGCTAAACCCGAGTCACGCTGGAAAACCTTTATCGCACTCGCTGTTCCCGGTCCGTAATCACCATCAATTGGACCAGGCTTATATCCTAGGACGGTTAAAAGTTGTTGTACTTCTCGTGTTAACTGGGCGTTCGGTTTATTTGAAGCGCTCTTAGTTGACACATTCGATGTTTTCTTAAAGCGTTGATCAATTAGTTTTGCCTCTCGTATCGCTTCTGTAGTAATTGTAGACTTGTGTGTTTCTACTTCTCGCTCAGCTTTAGAGAGATCTCGTTGTCGATAGCGATAATTACTACACCTACTATTATAGTCATTAACAATTCGATTGAACTCATCTATACCTCCGTTTGTATCGAAGATATTTCTCATCGCATCAATACGCATGATTTCACGAGTACACCAACGAATCTGCGACACTGAAAGTATATTATTTGAACCGACAGGCGGTTTATTATACTGAAGCTTAGGAGTCTCATTTCTTGGCTTGTTGGTTTTACCTACGACAGACGAACTTCCTAATTGAGAAGCTGTTGGAGTCTTTGCTGTTGGATTGGCTAAACTACTACCTGTAGCAGCCTTAGGTACGGAACTAGGACTATCATTACCCTGACTTATTGCCATGAAAATACCGACAATGAGTAAAAAACCAAATATATACCCCCAACTTATACCCGATTTGTTACCTTCCTGTTGTTCATCTTGTAATGTTCCATCCGTAACTTCTGATTCTGAGCCTACATCTACAGTGTTATCACGCTGTGAACCAGACTGAGTCTTAGATAGGGGCGTTGTTATGGTGTCTGTAGAGGGGTCAGACTGAAAATCAGATTCGACTGAATCAGCTTTGTCTTCACTCTTTGAGTGCAGCTGTGATAAACCACTAAACCCTTTGGGATTCTTATTACTCATTAAACTAATTCACCCCAAAGACTTCACTTAATCGAGAAGCTCTCTTATCCATCATAACGCTAACCAGTGTGCTAAACATATGGTAGTTCGTAGCACTGACATCTAAGCTTGCATTAACTTTACTATCTCCAACAAGACTGTATGTACATTGGCCATTGTATACGTTGGAAGACAAACGACTCCATGGCACCAAAACTGGCTCACTCGCTCGAAGAAACTTTTTCCTGTGTAGAACGAGCCCATCGTCTCGAACACCAATACCAGAAAAATGATCCTTTGCTTTGCACACAACATCAATTGCAAAATTTATCATCAGCTTATAACCAGTACCTTTCCAAAACCTATCTAACAAGGCGCTAAAATGCTCCTGTTTCTTTGTGGTTATTTTGTAAGTACGATTAGTGCCACCATATTCAAATATATAATCTGTCGTTAGGCTTCTGCTTATTACTTGATAGCTATAGAAAGTAATATCTTCAAACCTAACAAAAGCCCCTTTCCAAGAAATACCTGATGCGCTAATCTTCAATTCGTCTTTGAAAGCAAGACCTATCTCAGCGCTATAAGCCATCTCAAGCTCATGTTTTACTTGTTCCCTAGCTTCATTTTCAGCTCTTTGCTGTCTTTCAAACTCAATATCTTTAATGTCGGCAATGTCTTTTTCCACACGCTCTGAAAAGCTGGTTACTTCTCCAAAAAGCTCAAGGCTAATCTCGCTTAGTTTTTTTGTTATGTCATCTTGAAGCATTTCATTGAACATATACAAACTAAGATCGCGAACTTTGTACGCCAATTCTTTGCTCTCTTCATGCTCTAACCCTTTCCCTTGGAAACTAACTTGAATAGGTTGAGCTATTGTATCCCAGCCTCTTAGGCTAGTTATTAGTTTCGATATAAGTTGGTCCAAATGGTCATTCGAGTACTGACTAGTGGTCATTGTCATGATATTTTCAATCAACGACTCAATAGATGCAGTTTCTTCAGCAAGAGCATGCTTTGTGGCCACCTCATAATAATCAACTAGATCTTGAACAAGTGTATAGCACTGCCTAACACCACTCATTGAATTTTTATCAACAATATCAGTTACTAAAGATACCAGCATCTGACTATCCAACCTATCCAATGAGTCTTTAATAGACTGATTGAAGTAGTCCTTTCGCAGATTAACTCCGTCCTCTAGCTGTGAAGTATCACTTAATAATGGGAAACCAGAGTACTTTCTCTCTTGATTAAGCAGAATCATGACTTCATCTAAACGGAGGTGTAAACCTTCAAAAAGGTCCGCTAACCTCAAAATTGAATCTTTGACAAGTTTGTGACTTTCACCTTTGTAAAGGCTCAATGATGACGAAATTAAGTTCAACTGATCTAGTGCGTGTAAATGTCTAAGATCGATAAGATCATTTAGTGATTTAATGGCAAGTGCTCGGAGAACAGTTGGTTCTGTCACTCCAATCAACCAACCTAACTCTGACTGAGCTCTCAAGCGAGGGGAGATTACTTCACTTAAAAGATCTCGGTCTGAGTCATTGAACAAACTAAACTCTTCTTCTAGCTCTGAAAGTTCAGCTCTAGTATTACGTAATGTTGCGTTTAAGAGAAAGAATGGGTTTTCTTTAATATTCATAGTCACAGAAATCCGATTTTATTTTTATTAATTGAAGGTATCATCGGTAACAATTCAATCGCAGACATTAACTCATTGTGACCAAGTGTACTTATTCTGTCTTTTGCAGTTTTTCTAGCAGCCTCTTTCACTACGAAGTCAATATCTGCCAACGTACGCCCAATCAAACTATCAATGACTTCATCTTTAATTACTTCACTTTCAAGTGGTAACCCTTGCGTCAAAAAATTTAATGAAGCCCTGATCTCGCTTTCATTTGGAATACCGATTTCTATCAGATGGTTAAAACGGCCTTTACGCTTTAGCGCTGGGTCAATATCTTCGATGAAGTTCGTCATTCCTATAATCAACACGCCAGCATTTATAGCTTCTGGTATCCGTCTTAGAAACTCATTAATCTCTTCAAGTTTATGGTCTTTGGCTGTACTTCTATTTGATGTATAGGATTCCATTTCATCGATGAGAATAACGCTAGGCGAGCACCTCATTGCTTCATTAAATACTTCAGAAATTTTTTTGCTTGTTTCATGAATGTAGGGACTTGCTACTGATGCAGAGTCCACCTTAAAAACTGGCCAGCCCAAGTGATTCACGAGCTTTTCCGCAGCATATGTTTTCCCGCATCCGGGTGGGCCATATAGGATAAAAGATGACGGTCCCTCGATACCCATTTTCCTATAAGAGTCACGGTGGTTTATTACATCAACTATGTACTCATTGACAAACTCTTCCAGTGACTCTCTGCCAAACAGCTCAAACTCGCACAAAGACTCATTCACAGTAGAGTCTGACGGTTCTAATACATAGTCCACTCCAGCTAACTCAAAGCACTCTTCAAGCTCAGCATCATTCAACGGAGTTAATTTTGATACTGCCTTGAAAGAACTGTCCTTAAGGCTCACACCATTTGTTAACCACAACTTATAAGACAGCTCGTTGTCAAGATCACTACTTAAATCTAAAGGCAGAAGCACTGAGTACTTTTCTACAAAGAGACTATTTTTAGTGCTGCCTGGTTTTTCTTTCGAATTTAAATAGGCATGAGTGAATGATAGAGCCTGCGAAAAATCAACTAAACCGAGACCAGTATCAAAACTAGATACCGAAAAACAATCTTCTATTTCAAAATAATGAAATTCTTCACTACCCACATTGATAGAATTAAACAAATTTCTGGGTAAATAGTCGTTTTTAACCCATAAGCTGCATAGATCCTGAGTTACGATGATAATATTTGTCTTATTATCAAGTTTGTATATTGCAGCTGAGTCTACTAAAAGTAACCGTTCAATAATCACTTCACCAGAAGGTAACCTGTATCGCATTGGCAATAACACGCTGTTCATCTTAGCTTTCTACTATATTCGCAAAGACTGTAGAATCTAGATCAGGAGCACCACCCACTCGGTTTTGGAACAAATGGAAGTTTACTGTTCTTAATTCATCTATATTGTTATTCTCGATACAATGTATACCTTGCTGCACACATTCGTTAAACTTAGCTTTATCAATAAACGCAGCCTCTTCAGAACACAAAACCTTAAACTGCTCAACAACAAACCAGTCTTGTTTATACAGAATTTCAAAATTCTTTGAGCGTAGTTCATCCATTGCCACCTCAAAGTCATGTGACTTACTTGCAATTGCATTTTGGGCAGTATTCATAAGCTTTATAACCACTGCGTGATCTGATTCTTCAGCATACTGTTCAATATATTCACTATAAGTATTTTTCATCTTATCGAACTCTAATGCTCTGATAGTTGATAAGTTCTGACTTCTAACTTTTGACAACTGACGCTTGGCTTCCAGTAGCTTTTCCATTGCTTCCTGAGATTCTTCTGGGGTGACTGCCCTTTGATTTTTGTCTTCTGCCAAAGTCACATTTTCGAATACTCGATTGATTTCATCATTATCTAGAATATCTCGTATCTCGCTAACTCGCTCTTTTAAGCTATCGGCTTCCATAGAAATAATTGCTTTTGAATCAGCATGGTTGATTTGGTTCTCTTGTCGAGAGTAGAAGTTCTTGCCTGCGTTAAATACACCACCAATACATGGTATTGATACCTCTAAATTGATCGCACCGGAATCAAAAATTTCATAAATACACTCAATGTCAGCACCCGCTGGTACGACTCCAACCTCAAAATCATGGCCAGAAACTTTCAGCACACCCACTGGTCTGTTGTCTGTTACAGGATCCTCTATGTCACCTTCCCAAAGCTTTATATTTATACTATTGTCCGTGCCTGCTCTAAGAGTTTCTGCAGCCTTAAACATCTTTGTACCTTTAACCGGCAACGAGTCGCCTGATTTGACTAAGTACGACAAGCTAGATTTACCACCTAAACTACTCAATGCTTCGATCGAGATCGAGTGGGATGCTGGTATAGCCTCTACTGTTGCAGATGTTTTTGTAATAGATATTTGACTATCTTTTATTGCTACCGTAGTACCTAAAGGGTCAAATACGAACACTTTAAATAGGTTTTCCCCCATAATTCCCAGTGGGACGGTGATCGTTGACATAGCTTCAAGAGCAACTCTACCCGACGTCCAACCAGTGCTTATACTATCGACTTGATATTCATAACCCTCGGTATAGTCATCAAATTTAATTGCTATCTTCGATGCTTTATTAGGAGTTCTAGCTTGAAATTTGAATACCAAAGATAGTGCTCCCTTAGACTCAATGACCCCACGAGATGACTTTCTTTCACGATTTTGTGTAGTCCAATCTATTGACTCTGCAAAAATACTTGCGCCTTCAGCTACAGCTGTCATCGAGTTTACTTCGGTTGAACCCTTAATCCCCAATTCAAAACAAACCTTGTCACGAAGCGGCTTGTAATTAGTTGGTCCGCCAACAAATACAACTCTCTCAATATAATCAGGAGTAAGATGCGCTTTTGATAAAGCCTCTCGTGCAGCCTCTACAGACTCTAGAACTAAATTATTAATTAAATGGTCAAACTCATCTCTAGAAATCTCGATATCTAAATATATCTCTTCACCGTCGAGATCAAACTCTCTTATCTCTGTTTCTGACAATGAAATTACGGCTGCCTCTTTGGATGATAACTCAATCTTAGCCCTCTCGGCCGCATAGTTTGCCATTCTCACCATGGTTGAATACTTAGGCTCGACGAGAAAGTTATCAGGCAAATTGAAGTTATTTCTTAACCATGGTTTAACAATTTTATCCATAAGGAGTCGGTCAAAATCACGACCTCCACACATAGCAATGCCACCATGAGATAGAAGGTTTACTTTACCTCTATGACTTTCTGCGATCGCAATATCAAGAGTGCCACCACCTAAATCGTAAACAAGAAAGGTACCATCCAATGCCCCTTCTTTCATAACGCTCATTACAGCGGCAACTGGTTCTTGCATCAAAGCAACGTTATTTATACCGGCCAAGTTAGCTGCATCAACAGTTGCATCTTTTTGCATTTGGTTGAATGCTGCTGGAACGGTAATAACAACACCGGTTTCTGGGTCTAGTCGAAGCTCTTCATTCAAGTATCCATAGAGCGTTTTCAAAACTTCAGCAGAGCACTGCTCTGGTGTCTTTACTTCATGAACGGCTTTAAATTCTATTGGGGTACTCGTTCCCATCAACCTTTTAAAAAGTACAGCTGAATTACTTGGACTGCGAGCAGCTTGTTCATAAGCTCGTTGTCCAACTAACTTATTTCCTCGTCTATCGAGATAAATTGCAGATGGGGTAATGTCATTTTGTTCAGGGCTTTTCCAAATTTTTGTTTTTTGACCATCAAATGATGCTATCGCACTGTTCGTAGTACCCAGATCTATGCCAACAAAGTTTTTCATTTTTTACTCCCAAGAATAACTGTACCCATCTGTTCAATACCCTTTTCACTCATAATCAAAGGGGATAGTACTTGGTCAATATATAGCTCTTCACTTTCGTCAAAATCATCAATATTTATCGCAGATACAGCCATGCCAGCATCGTAATCTTGACCTTCTAAATCGATAATTTTCAAACCGCTAGTCTCCAGCTCATCAGCAATCTTTTTAACAAACCACTTCAGCTGACTTTGAAAGCGAGTTTGATCTTTCATAGCCAATTTGGCTAAAACACGCTCATTTGCCTTGGCAAAGCGCCAAGACTCGGAAGCAAGTTCAACTAAAGATTTAAAATATGAATTACTAGACTCAGACATAATACTTCCCAAATATGGATGATGGGGTTCTCATAACAACAACCCAAATTATGTGCGTAACATATCATATTGTACTATGCAGAACATTGTTCTAGGCCATATTGAATGCGGTTAATTTTCCGTACCGACGATTTTTATAGTGGTCATTGAATCAAAGCCCTTTTGACAGCTCTATCCAACGTTTCTACCCATGCAGTCTCATACCTGTCTCTTGATCAGAAATCAGTCTAAAAACCCATAAATCCAGTCGTTTCCTTGCTCAGATAGTATCCACTAAGTATATCCTGTAGTTTGTCCCAGCCAAGCCACATGGTTCCCCAACTGGCAATGCGTGTCCGTTCACCTAGTTTGGAAATGGCTTCGTATGCCCATTTGAGCGTAGGAATTTCGCTAGGTAACTATAGGGTAGCGTCCGCCTCTCTTGTTAACATTGAATGTATAAAGGTTATTTTGATTTGAACAATTGAAACGAAGAGCAGACTAAGAGAAGAACAGAATCAATAACCAAATTGGCTTATGAACTAATGTAAGACGCCTTGACCGATAGTCCGCACACTCCGAAGTTACGTTGAATTTTCCCCCGTGATACAGAACGGGGTTTACGACGAACGCCATTAGATGAATGGATAACTTTTAGTAGGGCAAAAGCCCACGAACAGGGTGTGAATGAGTATTTACTCTAGCTGACAATGGGGCAGAAGTGTTTTAGCTTACCTGCCCCATATTGTGTGATCACCAAGCGATTC
>NZ_JBFRKT010000097.1:0-10797 GCF_041469545.1 Vibrio sp. 10N.286.49.C3 | reverse complement strand
CTTAAACGATCGGCATTATCTCGTGATGAGAGGCTTTTTGTACTCTAGCGTTCGAACTATTCGTCTTCTTCTGCCATAAAGGCTTCAAGCAAATCGTTTAAGAAGAGTTTTCCTTTTTCAGTGATCTGCCAATGGCTGTTGGTTTCATTCAAGTAGCCTAGCTCTTTTGCCCATTCAATAGTTTCTTGAATAGAGTCAAAACCAAGCCCCGTAGTATCAATGAAATCCTGCTTTGGACACGCTTCCATTAGCCTGAAGCGGTTCATGAAGAACTCAAAAGGGCGGTCCTCATTAGGGACTTCAAGTTCATCCGACAGATAGGGCTTCACCAGATTCTGATACGCGGCTAGGTAACCTCTAGGGTGTTTAACCTTAGTGGTGCGAACAATACGTCCATCTGCAAAACTCAGCTTGCCATGAGAGCCACAGCCAATACCTAGGTAGTCACCAAAGCGCCAGTAGTTGAGATTATGCTGACACTGATATCCCGGCTTGCTGTAGCCTGAAATTTCGTACTGTACATAACCTGCGTCTGCGAGCTTCTTATGGCCTAAGTCGAAAATATCCCAAAGGTCATCATCGTCAGGCAGCTTTGGCGTTTTGTAATAGAACATGGTGTTAGGTTCTATTGTTAGCTGATACCAAGATAAATGCGGAGGGTTAAGCTCGATCGCTCTGTCCAAATCAGCCAAGGCCTGATCAATGCTTTGATCGGGTAAGCCGTGCATTAGATCTAGGTTGAAGCTATTTAGTCCGATTTTATGTGCTAAATGAGCTGCGTTAACCGCTTCGTCTTGACCGTGAATACGCCCAAGCCTTTCCAGTTTCTCTTGTTCAAAACTTTGCACACCCACCGAGATTCGAGTTATGCCTGCTTTTTGGTAACCAGCAAAACGCTCAGCTTCGATAGTTCCCGGATTAGCTTCCATGGTGATTTCTATTTCAGGTTTGAACGGAATGCGTTGTTCAATGCCTTGCAGCAATCGACCTATTCCTTCTGGAGAAAATAGACTCGGCGTGCCGCCACCAATAAAGATCGAATGCAATGGGCGAGGTGCGCCATTGAGTTGGTATTTTTCGATATCGGTATCGAGATCCTCAAGCAGAGCATCGATGTACTCTTTTTCAGGAATCTCGGCTTTGAGAGCGTGAGAGTTAAAATCACAATACGGACACTTTTGTACACACCATGGAATGTGGACATAGAGGCTGAGTGCGGGTGGTATTAGCGCTGCATTGTGCATTACAGAGCTTGCTCCTTGAGAGTCTTGAATAATGACGCGAGGGCTTTACCACGGTGTGACAGTTGCTTCTTACGTGACGATTCAAGTTCTGCTGAGGCGCAGTTATCTTCTGGTACAAAGAATACAGGATCGTAGCCAAAGCCATTCTCACCGTGTTCTTCAGTCAGAATGCGACCTTCCCATTTACCGTGACATACTAATGGAGTTGGATCGTTTTCGTGACGCATTAGCACCAATACACAGTGAAAACGAGCGGTACGCTTTTCAACATCGACACCTTGCATAGCATCTAACAGCTTTTCGATGTTTTGCTTATCAGTAGCCCCTTCACCTGAGTAACGCGCTGAGTAGATACCGGGTGCACCATTAAGGTAATCAACTTCTAAGCCAGAATCGTCAGCAATGGCTGGTAGCCCCGTCACTTTCGCAGCGTGGCGAGCTTTGATGATGGCATTTTCAATGAAAGTCGTTCCTGTTTCTGCGACTTCTGAAACGTTAAATTCACTTTGCGCGACAACGTCGAAACCAAACTTAGACAGAATATCTGCCATCTCGCGAACTTTGCCTTGGTTGCCTGTTGCTAAAACAATCTTACTCATGGGGATGTGGCTCTAATAAGTTAATGACTAGAAATGTGAGCTTTGAAGCTACTCTTCTATATAGAATTTTTGTGTGAAACGCAGTGGGCCTGTGCCTTTCAAACCGGCGTTAACATCGATATTAAAAGTGATGTTCTCTTCGTGAGTGATAGGGAGCTCAGCAAGGTAATAAATTGCATCACCTTCCTTTATTTCACGGAAGTTAAGCGTGCGAGTGTTACCTACTAGGTTTCGAGCTGTTCCCGTAATTTTAGCCGTTGTTGCAGGCTTGCCTAGAGAAGCGTTGTCTAGCACGCTGATGTTTAGAATCGCTGAGTATCCGTTTCGTTTCAGCTTATATTGCTTAGCGACCTGCGCAGTTAAAAACGTGGAATTGAAAGCCGAATAATGAACCTCGACATCCTTGATACTTTTAAACTGTCCTGCCGAACTTGGTAAGGCAACAAGAGCGGTGAGTAGTGCTGTTATCCATAAACGCATAATGACTCCAATAAATAGCAAAAAGCCATCATAGGATGGCTTTGACTTCAGTTGGGATTTGGCTTGGCGAGCATATTCGAACTTGCTTGTGCCTACCTAGCTCTCCCTTTTCTATCGTAATTTGCCCTTTAGCGACCTTAAATTGTTTCGCAAGGTATTTCGCTAAGTGAGCATTGGCTTTGCCATCAACCGGTGGTGCAGTAATGGCAATTTTCAGTTCCTCGCCGTGTAAGCCGACAATTTTATCGCGGCTTGCTTTGGGTTGGATATAGAGCCTAAGAAGAATATCGTCTTCCTCGGCCCAAACCGCTTTTGGCATCGTCAAAGTACCTGATGTTCGTACTTAAATTATAGCTGATACCAAATAGGGCCAATTAGGTCACCCATTAAGAAGTTCGCGAATTGCAGAACAATAAACAGTACCAGTACGCTTAAATCAAAACCGCCCATTGCAGGAAGAATACGACGAATTGGAGCCAGCATTGGTTCAGTCAGTTGATGGAACACGTATTCAATTGGGCTACGGCCTTGGCTAACCCAGCTCAGGATTGCACGGATTAGCAGAACCCAGAAGATCAAACCACCAGCCGCTTTAAGCAGAGATAGCGCTCCAAAGATCAGGAAGCTGATGTCAAATACAGCCGCACCGCCAGAGATAATCAGGTTTAGAGCGACGAACTTAAGTACACATAGCACATAAGCGAAAACAACCGTCGCAAGATCAAGGCTGCCGATTGATGGAATTACTCGGCGTAGTGGTGCAACAACCGGTTGTGTCGCTTTTACGATAAATTGTGAGAATGGGTTGTAGAAATCTGCACGTGATGCTTGTAGCCAGATACGCAAGATCACAACCATGATGTAAAGATCAAAAACGGTCGAGATCAGAAAGCTCATCGAGTTCATATTGTTTCCTTTTTGGGATTTACTTGCCGTTTAGGTATAGCCTGAACGACACAATGCTTTTTTACTGTAATTAGTATTAAAACAGTTTTTCCATCTCTTCAGCTCGAGCAACCGCCGCTTGCATGGCTTTTGCTACGATACCTGAAAGTTGATGGTCGTTAAACGTGCGCAGTGCTTCTGCGGTCGTTCCGCCTTTTGAAGTCACTTGCTCACGCAGTGTAGATAATTCAGTATTTGGATTTGCTACTACCATCTCTGCCGCGCCTAATGCAGATTGCTGCACTAATTTACGAGCGGTTTCTTGGTCAAAACCTTGGTTAATTGCTTCAGCTTGCATCGCTTCCATAAACAAGAAGAAGTAAGCCGGAGCACTGCCCGCCGCCGCAATGATGTTATTAATCCCAGATTCTTGCTCAACCCAGCTTACTTCACCTACGGCTTGCATTAGCTGAGAAGCAAAGTCTTTATCATCTTGGCTGACCGTTGAATCAGCATAAAGGCCGCTCATCCCCTTACCAAGCAGTGATGGCGTGTTTGGCATAACACGTACAAGGTTCAGTTGGCAGTTTAACATCTCATTGAGTCGATTCGCATTAATACCCGCTGCAATTGAGATAACCAGTTTGTTGCTAAAGTCGATGCTTTGTAAGGGTTTACATACATCAGCCATCATTTGTGGTTTCACTGATAATACAACAACGTCTGCTTGCTCTGCAGCGGCAAGGTTATCGCTGGTGGTATTGATGCCGTATTCTTGCTCTAACGGCAGCCTTCTGGTGTCTGAAGGCGCTGTTGCAGTAATCTTTTGCGCTGGGTAACCACTCGCCACTAAGCCCGCTACAATTGAGCGAACCATATTTCCCGCCCCAATAAAGGCGATGTTCTTATGTTCCATATATAAAATCCTGAGCGTGTCGCTGCGCGGTTAAAGCGAAGCGGTATCAATACTTATCGTCGACTTTTAGTCGCTGACTATTTGCTATTTCGCGTAATCACGAGCACCGAAAATAGCCGTTCCAATACGAACCATTGTGCTACCAGCCTCAACTGCTGCATCCATATCACCACTCATACCCATTGAAAGGGTATCGATGTTTGGATACTTCGCGGCTAGCTTGTCTTTAAGCTCTGCCAGTTGAGAAAATGCATTAAGCTGAGATTGATAGTCAGATACGTTTGCAGGAATCGACATCAATCCTCTTAAAGTGAGGTTAGGGAGCGACGAAATCAACTCCGCGAGCGCAAAAACTGTTTCTTCTGACGTTCCTGATTTTGAATCTTCACCACTGGTGTTCACTTGAATGAGCACTTGTAGAGGTGGAAGCTCGTTTGGTCGTTGATCATGAAGCCTTTGTGCGATCTTATCGCGATCAACGGAATGCACCCATTGGAAGCTTTCCGCAATAGGGCGAGTTTTATTAGATTGGATTGGGCCAATAAAATGCCATTCTAAATTTAGGTTAGAATGTTGTTCTGAAAAGTGTTTTACTTTATCGACACCTTCTTGAACATAGTTTTCACCAAAGGCAACTTGACCTCCGAGTGCGGCTTCTAGAATCGCATCAATAGGTTTAGTTTTACTGACGGCTAAAAGTTGCACGGAGTCTGGAGCTCGTCCGCACTTTTGTTCAGCACTACGAATCTGTGAGGTGATTTGTTCGATATTTTGTTGAATACTACTCATAGCTGACTTTACTTAAGGGAAAATAAATGGATATCACTGAGTTACTAGATTTTAGTGTAAAGCATAACGCGTCAGATCTACATCTTTCTGCGGGTGTATCTCCAATGGTACGTATAGATGGTGAAGTAAGGAAGCTTGGAATCCCAGCTTTGAGTCATGCTGATGTGCATCGTTTAGTTTTTGAGATCATGGACGACTCACAGCGCGGTGAGTTTGAGGAAAAATTGGAAGTCGACTTCTCTTTTGAATTACCCAATGTTGGCCGATTCCGTGTTAATGCTTTTAACCAAGCCCGTGGGTGCGCAGCGGTCTTTCGAACCATCCCTGTAGAAATCCCAACGTTAGAGCAGTTGGGCGCACCTGATATTTTTGAAAAAATTGCCAATTATGAAAAAGGCTTAGTGCTGGTGACTGGCCCTACGGGGTCTGGTAAATCGACAACTTTGGCGGCGATGGTTGATTATGTAAACCGTAATCACAACAAACACATTCTGACCATTGAAGACCCAATTGAATTCGTTCACACCAATAATAAATGTCTGGTTAACCAGCGTGAAGTTCATCGTGATACGCACAGCTTTAAAGCGGCGCTACGCAGTGCGTTACGTGAAGACCCGGACGTAATTCTTGTAGGTGAGCTTCGTGACCAAGAGACGATCAGCTTAGCGTTAACGGCCGCAGAAACTGGTCACCTAGTTTTTGGTACTTTGCATACTAGCTCTGCAGCAAAAACCGTAGACCGTATTATCGATGTATTCCCGGGTAGCGACAAAGATATGGTTCGTTCGATGCTGTCTGAATCGTTACGTTCGGTGATTGCCCAGAAACTATTAAAGCGTGTCGGTGGTGGTCGTGTCGCTTGTCATGAAATCATGATGGCGACACCTGCAATCAGAAACTTGATTCGTGAAGATAAAGTCGCGCAGATGTACTCGATTATTCAAACGGGCGCGGCACATGGTATGCAGACCATGGAGCAAAACGCGAAACAACTGATGGCACAAGGCTTGGTTGACTCGGAAGAGGTCGAGAAAAAGATCGAAATTGAAACCTCAATGTTTTAATCAAGGTGAACAAAATGGAATTGAATCAAATTCTTGAAGGGATGCTCTCTCAAAAGGCGTCGGATCTTTATATCACTGTCGATGCGCCAATCCTTTTTCGTGTGGATGGTGAACTGCGACCTCAAGGAGAGAAGCTGAATGCGGCTCAGGTTGCTCAATTACTTGATGCGATGATGGATCAAGATCGACGAGATGAATACAAGCAAACGCGTGAGGCTAATTTTGCTATCGTGCGTAATTTTGGTCGTTTTCGTGTCAGTGCGTTCTTTCAGCGAGAGCTGCCAGGAGCGGTAATTCGTCGCATCGAGACTAACATCCCAACCTTTGAGCAATTAAAGCTTCCTGACGTACTACAAGACCTTTCAATCGCTAAGCGCGGGCTTGTGCTGGTGGTTGGTGCGACTGGCTCTGGTAAATCGACCTCAATGGCTGCAATGACGGGTTATCGCAATACCAATCGCTCAGGGCATATTTTGACGGTTGAAGATCCGATTGAATTCGTACACGAACATAAAAAGTGCATCGTGACTCAACGTGAGGTTGGGCTAGACACCGAGAGTTACGAAGTTGCGCTTAAGAACTCTTTGCGCCAAGCACCTGATATGATTTTGATTGGCGAAATCCGTAGCCGTGAAACCATGGAATACGCGATGACCTTTGCTGAAACGGGCCACTTGTGTATGGCAACACTGCACGCGAATAATGCCAACCAAGCGTTAGAACGTATTCTTCACTTGGTGCCGAAAGAACAGAAAGAGCAATTCTTGTTTGATCTGTCGATGAACCTGCGTGGTGTCGTCGCTCAGCAATTAATCCGAGATAAGAATGGCAGCGGTCGCCATGGCGTGTTTGAGATTCTACTTAACAGCCCGCGAGTGTCTGACTTGATTCGTCGTGGTGAGTTGCATGAACTAAAAGCGACGATGGCTAAATCGAAAGAGATTGGTATGCAGACCTTTGACCAAGCGTTGTATGACTTGGTGCTTGCAGGCAAGATAAGTGAAGAAGACGCATTCCACAGTGCCGATTCTGCCAATGACTTGCGTTTAATGCTCAAGACCAAACGTGGCGATGATGACTACGGAACTGGTGCGTTGGCTGGCGTTAAGATTGATATGGGCTAAGTCACGGCTTTGTTGATAAACACAAAACCCGCTTCTGTGGCGGGTTTTATTCGTTTATAATTTAATGCATGTTAGATGAGTGCATGTTGGAGCGATGGTTATCATATGAGTAAACGCGGTCCTTTTCTAATTTGATTTTTGACGGGTACTGTTGACCGTCGTAACCCGCGGAACCGCTTCCCATTGAGCTGCATGCCGTTATAGATAACGCTATGAATATTGTTAGAAAAATTTTCATATGAACTCCCAAGTTCTTTTCCTTTATCGCTCCTTCATTACGCAGTTAAAATGGCAAGGGATCATAAGCTTGCTCGAGTTTGCTAAATAAATAACTTAGCCATATTGTGCTTCAAACCAGCTCTCTAGAATTACAACGGCTGATTGATTATCGACGTTACCTTTACTTAGCGCTTTATAACCGCCCATTTCAAAAAGGTCGGCCCTTGCTTCTGTCGTAGAAAGTCTTTCATCATGTAGTTCAACATCCACACCAAAGCGTCCTTTAAGACGGTTAGCGAATTTCTTCGCTCTGGGTGTAATAGCTGCTAGATCTTTACCATGAAGGTCGGTCGGAAGGCCAACCACGATAAGATTTGGCTGCCATTCCTTAATTTGCTTCTCGATATCGTCCCAGTTAGGGATGCCATCTTTGGCTTTAAAAGCTTTTAGAGGGCTTGCGGTGCCCGTGATTTCTTGTCCTATCGCACTGCCGATACTTTTTGTACCGTAGTCAAATGCCATAATTGTTCGTGACATGGGGTTTCCAAATTTATCTGTGTTGAGAGTGTTTATTTATTTTATGGAGCTAATTTGAGCTAGGCGTGTCCTGCGTCTGCTGAAAGCTGAGCCGCGTTAATACCTAACATTTGCACGGCAACTTTCCAGCGATCCGAAATTGGCGTGTCGAAGATAACCTTTGGATCGGCCTCAACGGTTAGCCATGAGTTTTCAGTCAGCTCGATTTCCAGTTGTCCTGGTTCCCATCCGGCATAACCAAGCGCGACCAGATAATGCATAGGTTCATCTTCTGTACCTAAGACCATCAGAATATCTTTCGAGGTTGTTACTGAGATTTGATCCGTCATGTTGATGCTGGATTGATAACTGCCTTTGGGTTTATGCAAAATAAACCCACGATCTTCTGCAACTGGCCCACCATTAAGTACTGGCTTATCAAGGCTTGCTTGGTTGGATTTCGGCTGTTCAGAGTCAACCTCAACTTGCTTGAGCATGCTGCCGACAGTGACATCGATAGGAGCGTTGATCATCAACCCCATCGCACCTTCGTCATTGTGCTCACAAAGATAGATCACCGAATTTTGAAAGTATGGGTCTTTCATTCCGGGCATAGCGACCAGAAAGTGGTTCGTTAAATTCATAGAGCCTCCTGCCAGTGTGTTCCCAGTAAAGGAAAAAGAGCGGCGTAAAGCCGCTCATTGTTCTTTGCCTAAATATTTTTGTGTTTTCGAATAGCTAAGGCTTTCTTTAGTTTAGGCTATTTAGCGTTAACGCGACGCTCGATTGCATCCATTAATTTTCCCGTTACCGAAATATCAAAAGCAGCTTCAATTTCACGGATACAAGTAGGGCTTGTCACGTTGATTTCAGTCAGTTTGTCACCGATAACATCAAGTCCAACAAAGATTAAACCTTTCTCTTTTAATGCCGGTGCAACTGCTCTTGCGATAGCCCAGTCTGTTTCACTCAGCGGGCGAGCTTCACCTGTACCGCCAGCAGCAAGGTTACCTCGAGTTTCCCCTTTCGCAGGAATACGCGCTAGGCAGTAAGGCATTGGTTCACCGTCAACCACAAGAATACGCTTATCACCATTGCTGATGTCTGGAACAAAGGTTTGTGCCATTGCGTAGTTTTGACCGTGGTTGGTCAAGGTCTCAATGATTACCGATACGTTAGGATCGCCTTCCTTCACTCGGAAGATTGACGCGCCACCCATGCCATCAAGTGGTTTTAGAATCACGTCACCGTGCTCTTCTCGGAACGCTTTAATCTTTTCAGCTTTGCGAGTCACGATGGTGGTTGGTGTCAGTTCAGGGAACCATGCCGTGAACAACTTCTCGTTACAGTCACGTAAGCTTTGTGGCTTGTTTACGATCAGTGCGCCGTTCTCTTCAGCACGCTCAAGAATGTAAGTCGCGTAGATGTACTCAGTATCAAACGGAGGATCTTTACGCATCAGTACCGCATCTAAATCGGATAGCGCGATAGTCTGTTCTGATTTGAACTCGTACCAAGCGTTTGGATCTTCTTTTAGTTCAACAACCTTAGTGTCAGCAATGGCTACGCCTTGATCTAAATGTAGATCATCCATTTCCATGTAATGGATTTCGTAACCACGACGCTGAGCTTCAAGCATCATGGCAAAGCTAGAGTCTTTTTTGATGTTAATGGATGAAATTGGATCCATTACGATGCCAAGTTTGATCATTTCTTTCTCCTAGCCTAGATCGCCAAAACGGACTTGTAAGGCAGTAATTGCGGTTAGAGCAGCAGTTTCGGTACGAAGTACACGTGGACCGAGTAGCGTCTCTTCAAATTTGTATTGTTCTGTCATACCGATTTCTTCAGCGGACAGTCCGCCTTCAGGACCGATCAATAGGCGTACCTTACTGATGGGTTCTGGAAGGGTATTAATTGAGTATTTTGCACGAGGATGCAGGTTTAGCTTCAACGCTTCACTCGGTTCGCTGCACCACTCTTCAAGCTGCATGATTGGGCGGATAACAGGAACCGTATTGCGGCCAGACTGTTCACATGCTGCGATAGCAATCTTTTGCCACTGCGCGAGTTTTTTCTCGAAGCGTTTAGTATCAAGCTTAACGCCACAGCGCTCTGAAATCAGAGGGGTAATGGTGTTTACACCAAGCTCAACCGATTTCTGAATCGTGAACTCCATTTTGTCGCCACGTGAAATCACTTGGCCTAAATGTAAGTCTAACGGAGATTCGCTGCTACGTTCGATACGCTCAGTAACATTAACGGTGACGTTCTTTTTTGATACTTCAGCAATTGTCGCAGGGAATTCAGCGCCACTGCCATCAAATAGAAGAACATCTTGACCTTCTTTCATACGAAGGACTCGACCAACATGACCCGCGGCATCTTCGCTAAGAGCTAGTTGCCCCAGTTGGTTAATCAATTCAGGGTGGTAAATTCTTGGAGTTCGCATTATTTAATATCTCACGCTGTAGAGCAGAACAATAGGATGGAGTCTAAGGTGAAATAAAACAAGTCGGTACATAAATATTTACATGAAAACCCTATAAAAAATAGAGTCATATATTCATCATTATTATCGTTTACTGTATGCTGCACCGGAATTTTATGTGATGAAGGTCTCACATTTCCTAAGCTCTCCTCTTATTGTCTATCTACGCAGAAACGAAACGATATGAAAAAAACACTGTTATTAATCTGTATGTTAATGCTTCTCTCTGGATGTGGAGGAGGAGGTGCTGAAGGAAAAGCAACGGATAATACGCAAGTCGGCTCTGGTGGAAGCGGCGGCGGTGCTGGAAGTGGTTCTGGTGGCTCAGGCGAAAGTGGCGGTGGAGGCGAAAGTGGTTCTGGTAGCTCGGGCGGCAGTGGCGGCGGAGACAGCAGTGGTTCGGGCAGCTCTGGCGAAAGCGGCGGCGGTGCCGGAAGTGGTTCTGGTGGTTCAGGCGGAAGCGGCGGTGG
>NZ_JBFRKT010000096.1:0-2301 GCF_041469545.1 Vibrio sp. 10N.286.49.C3 | reverse complement strand
TAACGCTTAAGTATTTATCCGTTGTCGTAGCACAATGGATAAATACCTGTTGGACTTGGCTGCTTCTATCTATGGAGTTTGCTTTTTAGGACTGACTTACGTTCCACTCTTATCATTAAGACTGGTACCCCATCAGCCGTCCATTTTCCACTTCTAGCCACCAATTTATCTACTGCGACTATACCCGTTGCATAATCTTTTTAAAAGCGAACAATGCCCCTCTCTCGCCATAACACAACGATAATTTTATTCATTACAATCAGACAACTAGGTCAGTCGATGCTCTGAAACGACTATCCTAGGTCTAATATTGATGCACACGAGTACCATGCTGTTGCTATGGCAGTTCGGACAACACGGTTTCTCTTTCGACACTTCCGACTTCTCTGCGGGTCGCTTTCGTAAGCTTTGCCTAATTTCCGCTATCGCTTTTACCCGTACCGCATTAGCTAAAAAGCCATAATAGCGTATTCGCATTAGCCCTTTAGGCAACACATGTAAAAGTAAGCGTCGAAGTAACTCGCCCGCATTACAACACATTCTTTGCGTCCCATTGGTTCGATAGTTTTTGTAACTCATCGTGATACGGCCATCCACGTTATAACTTAATTGGTTGGGATTTAACCCGATACGATTGCAATACCGAGATAGATAACCCACTACCGCTGTAGGCTCGTGGAGTACAGGTTTACTGTACACAACCCACCTCTTACTAGCGGCTTCCTCTAATAAATTACTGTGCGTTGCTATCAACTCGCTTACTCGACATAACATCTCTTTCTTAAAGCGAACGGATAGGGCTTTAACCGGAAGCAGGTAACTCTCTTTTCTTGTCGGTTGCCATTGCCGATCTTTTGTAAGCACCCCACTCGGTAGTAGGCAATGAATATGAGTATGTTGACTCAGATTTCTTCCCCAAGTGTGAAGAACCATTAATGCTCCAAGTTGACCGACAAGGTGATGCCGCTCATTAGCAAACGCGCATAATGTTGCCCACACTGAATGAAACAAGCATTGATAAACCACCTTAGGATGCGCTTTAACCAGAGCATTGAACTCGTGAGGTAAGGTAAAAACCATATGATGGTAGGCCACAGGTAAAATATCTTGGCTTCGCTTTGTTAGCCATTGCTGTCTCATCTGCTCTTGGCAATTGGGGCAATGACGGTCTCGACAAGAGCAGTACCAACGCGTTTCATGACCACATTGCTGACAACGCCAGTCGTAGCTGCCCATACGCTCTGTTCGGCAGTCTCTTAAATGGTTAAGCACTTGCCACTGTCTCGGTGTGACTTTGCTTTTATCAAGCTCTTCTAAGCCTTGTGTTAATACGGCTTGGTAAGGAGATAATGCGTTCATTCGCTCTCCTCCCATAGTTGAGCAACTAAGTCGAACTTACTTCCGTCCGAGCTTTCGTTGTGATGACCAATCCAATGGGTGTACCTCAATGTCGTTTTGATATTCGAATGTCCGAGGTAACGCTGAAGAACATTCAAAGGCATGCCCGATTCAAGCTGATGAGTCGCATAAGCGTGCCTCAAGGCGTGTATTCCTCCTAATTTTCTGACGTTTGCCTCAACTTTTGCTGCTTTGAAGCATTTCTGCAGAGAGCTAATACCCAATGGCTTTTCGGGCTCTAGGCTGGGAAACAGCACTACGGTGGGATGATAATGACACCAGTAATTTCGAAGATGATTCAGTTGGCTATCACCCAGTGGAACAAAGCGATCTTTTTTACCTTTACCACAATGAATGTGCAGTCGTTTCGCCGTACCATCAATGTCTTTCACGTACAAGCCTACGACCTCACTGACACGTAGGCCACATCCATAACACATTTCAAGTGCGGTCTGATATTTAAGACTTCGACAATGACTAATGATACTTCTTACTTCCTCGCGATTAAGCAGCTCCGGTATTTTACTGGCGCGTTTAATCGGGGGAACCAATCGCTCTTCAAATTCTCTATTCAAAACGGCACGATAAAAGAACAAGATGGCATTCAAAGCTTGAGCACAAGTACTACTACTTAAGCTCCGCTCTGTGGTGAGCGTACGTAAATACGCACTAATCTGTTGATCAGTGAGTAAATCGGGGGACAGATCGTAAGTAGTAGATAGATCTTTAACCCAACGTAAATAGCTTGCATGGGTTTTCGGAGAAAAACGGCGAACCGCCATTTCATCGATAAGTTGTTGTCTTAATAAGGTCATGATGTATTCCTTAATCTATGGATACATCATAAGTTTGGTCTATCAGGTAAGTGAGAGGAAAGCCCTCCGCGAAGCGGCTTAGTTCAAC
>NZ_JBFRKT010000095.1:0-548 GCF_041469545.1 Vibrio sp. 10N.286.49.C3 | reverse complement strand
ATATAACGCCTTGTTAAGTAGCAGCTAACTACCACTGCGCTCAAACAAAGCCACCGTAATCACTAAACTCAACCAAACCAAAACCGCCAAACGTTAGCTGTCTGCTTGAACAATTTGTTAGCTGCTAGCTCGGCTGCTTGGGAAAGACCTTTACATTATTTGGTATCTGATACCATTCCAGTTTTTCACTAACCCAAACATGCGCTTGAGGCTCGAAAATATCAGTTGAAGATAGATCAATTGGTTTTAGCTTTAACTTAACTGTTTCCGGTGCATCTGGGTTAAAGTGATAAATTCTGTTTCCACAACTTGGGCAGAACATCGCACAGTTCCGATTACCACTATCAGCTAAGCGCTCCCAACTGCTCAGTTGACCCGAAAACTCTATCTTAGATACATCAACAACCGCAGTGATACTAAATGGACTGGTAGATAGCTTTTGACACTCGGTACAGTGACAAGCAAAGACCATTAATGGTTTTTCATGTAATTCATAGGTAACTTGTCCGCACTGACATGCTCCTTGAAGTGGATAACCCATTTGTTTC
>NZ_JBFRKT010000094.1:0-2047 GCF_041469545.1 Vibrio sp. 10N.286.49.C3 | reverse complement strand
GTGGATAACCCATTTGTTTCTCCTTTGAACATGGATGGCAGCTAACGCCCAATTAAGTAGCTGACAACGCTACCAATACACCCAAATTTATCACCATAACCACTGAAGCTGAACCGAGTTGAAAATGCCGAGCGTTGACAGTCTGCTTAAATTGCTTGTTATGTGCATTCTTGCCAGTTGTACTCCATTTGCCTTGCCACTAAATCGGCAAACTTCTTACCGTAGTGCTTTGACACGATATGTAAACTCATGTCGATACCCGCAGAGATACCACCTGAAGTGGTTAGTTTTCCTGAGGTCACCCACCGTTGGTTACTAACAACATTCAAGTTTGGAAACTGAGTAGCTAAATCGGGAATATCTTCCCAATGGGTGGTCACTGTTAAATTATTGATTAAACCAGCTTGAGCTAAAAGAAAAACACCAGTACAAACTGATGCAACTTCGGATGTGTTAGGAACTATCAAAGCTAACCAATCCATGATATTCGGTTTACACATTTCGCCAGTGTGTACCCCACCCACAACAACCAGTAAGTCTATTGGTGGATGATCCTGGAGGGAATAATCCGGCAAAACTTTAAAGCCACCACGAGCAACAACAGGCTCAGAACTTTCTGAAACTAGAAATACGTTCAAACTATCAGCACCAAGCCGCTTAGCTGTACTGAAAACTTCAAATGGACCTGAGAAATCAAGAACTTCAGCTTGATCGTAAATGTATATACCTATGTTCATTGTGCCTCCATGCACATAACGCCGCATTATGTGGTGAGCAACGCAGACCACTGAACCTAAAGCATTGTGCCGTAAACACAAAAGTTGAAGCAAACCAAAAATGCCGAGCGTTGGGAATCCGTCTTAAATGCTTTGTTATAACACCGCTAACTCATATCGCTGAACCACTGAGAACATTTCCATCGTAAATAGAACAATAGCGTTAAGCTTATGGAAAATAGAATGATGATAGCTGCATCCATAAGGTAAGCACTGTCAAATAGCTTTGCTTCATCTTTAGATAAAGCGATTAGTGCCGATGCCGTAATTGAAAGAATCAGCGGATCAATTGCTTCATCGGGACCTGGAGTAAATAGCATATATCCAAGCTCTATCGCCGATGACACAAGCAATGAACCACCAATAATCTCAAGGAATGCTTTACCGTACAGTTTAGTTGCTAATGGCAAGCACTCAAACTGAAGACCTGCAAACTGAAATACTTTTAAGAAAATCGTGTAGAAAATAAACAATCCGACAACAAATTGAAGTAAAACACGCAAAACCTCTACTTTAGGTTTAGCCCATTTATACAACTTCTCTGCACATGTTTTTTCTGGCTCGACCCCACTGTCATCTGTACTCATCGTTATATTGACTCAAATAATATGATTTCTTTCTAAATGGGGATTAAATTCGGTATTTCAAGGTGTTATAACGCCCAATTAACTTGCGCAGCAACGCAATACGGTGGTTCCGCATTGCACCGTAACCACTAAAACTGATTAGAAGTAAAAATGCCACGCGTTGCAAGTCAGGTTGAATTGTTTGTTATGACTTTGTGCTCACAGTTGGAGATTGAGCCAACTACACCAAGACCTGTCGAGTTGCTCTGATGTACTTATGCACCAGACGTTCAACCTTCAAATCTACCATTTCAACTGGGCGACAATTATTTGGGCATGGCATACGTGGAGTTGTACCAAAAAGACGACAAATTAATGGTCGTTCTTCATAAACCTCACAACCATTAGGTCCTAAATGTACGCAGTTATATTCATCGAGTGCGGCTTCATGTTCTGCGTCAGATTTTACGGGTAGTCGCGACATTTCCGTCGAAGATGTTGTTACAGGTCCACAACAGTCATGACACCCCTGAACACATTCAAACGCCGGAATACGCTCGCGAAGGTATTCAATAATTTCATTATTATTACTCATTAACATCTTATCTCTATGCAATACATGAGCATTATAGAACAATAGATAATGAGCTAGAAGTAGAGTAAAAAGATAAATTCACCGTGAGTCATAACGCCCAATTAAGTAGC
>NZ_JBFRKT010000093.1:0-6719 GCF_041469545.1 Vibrio sp. 10N.286.49.C3 | reverse complement strand
TTCAAATTTTTCTTTAGACATGGGGTGTCCCTCTAGGTACGGATTAGGTGGCTTAAAATAAGACCACGCAACCAAAAAAAATGGTTTTCTTTATTAAAGGAGAAGAAGCTTTTGACTGGTGCTAATACCCAGAGTCGAACTGGGGACCTCACCCTTACCAAGGGTGCGCTCTACCGACTGAGCTATATCAGCACACAAAATGAGTTGGAGCGTGCAGCGGGAATCGAACCCGCATCATCAGCTTGGAAGGCTGAGGTAATAGCCATTATACGATGCACGCAACACGTAACTCTGTTTGAGCTATTTAACCTTTAGAATATGGTGGAGGGAGACGGATTCGAACCATCGAAGGCAGTGCCGGCAGATTTACAGTCTGCTCCCTTTGGCCACTCGGGAACCCCTCCAAATTTTGAGCTTTCTCTCGCTTACCTTAAAGAAAGGGAGAAAGTGGTGCCGACTACCGGAATCGAACTGGTGACCTACTGATTACAAGTCAGTTGCTCTACCTACTGAGCTAAGTCGGCACAAGTGGGGCGCATTTTATTGAATGATTTTCCACCTTGCAATAGTAAATTGAAAAAAAGTGAAAAATTCTCCTATCAAATTCCTATATACGGCTATTTAGCTCAAGGTTTCTGCCTTTAACCCACATCTAGTACAGGAAGATATTTTATTTATCTATCGCTTGATGTATTTTCCATGCACTTGTTTTGTTATCCACTATAGAGTTTATATGAGCCCATTTATGTCATTTGACCGCGAACGTTGGTCTGAGCTAAGGAATTTAGTTCCGATGACACTTTCTGAGAGCGACTTAAAAGAGCTTCAAGGCATCAATGAAAAGCTCACAATGGAGGAAGCCGTTGAGATCTACCTGCCGCTCTCTCGCCTATTAAATCTCTATGTGGCAGCCAGACAGAATAGAAACTCAGTACTCCATCAATTCCTGGATAAAAACGAGAAAGCACCACCTTTTATCATCGGTATTGCTGGAAGTGTCGCTGTGGGCAAAAGTACAACTGCACGACTGCTTAAAGCCCTACTTTCTCGCTGGGAGAACCACCCAAAAGTTGAGCTAGTCACAACCGATGGCTTCTTATACCCAAATGAGGTGTTAGAAGAAAAAGGATTGATGAGTAAAAAGGGCTTTCCGGAGTCTTACGATATTAAGCGTTTAGTGAACTTTGTTTCGGATGTAAAAGCATGCAAGAGAAATGTCACGGCTCCCGTGTACTCACATCTTACGTACAACATTACTGATGACGTTAAGTGTGTCGACCTACCAGATGTGCTTATTATTGAAGGACTTAATGTCTTGCAAACAGGCATGAACGATCCACACGAGCCACATCGCGTGTTTATTTCAGACTTCCTTGATTTCTCTCTCTATGTTGACGCTGATAGCCAACAAATCAAAGAGTGGTACGTCAATCGCTTTATGAAATTCCGCGATGGTGCGTTTACCAAACCTGGCTCTTACTTTAGTCATTACACAAAATTATCGAACCAAGCGGCACTGGATAAAGCGGAAGGTATCTGGAGTTCAATTAATGGCTTGAACCTAGAACAAAATATCCTTCCTACACGAGAAAGGGCTCACTTGATTCTACGTAAAGGCGCAGATCATATGGTTGAAGAAGTATTACTAAGAAAATAGTAACACCTTAATCGCCTTTTCTTAGCGATATCTCTCCGCCGATATAGCTCTCGATACCATTCTCAGTTTTGAGTAATACAGCACCTTGTTCATCGATGCCTTGAACAACACCTTCAATTTCTCTAGGTCCAATGATCAACCTAACATTGCGACCTAAGAAATTATCAAAGCGATTCCAACGCTCTACAAAATTCGACATCCCTTTCAACTCATAATCAACAAGAGACTTGTCCCAAGCATTGATCAGAGCCTGTGCTAACTGGTTACGGTCGGGCACTTTTCCATCACAGACCTCTTTGAGAGACGTCCACGGTTGACCAATACCTGATGTTGTCGGGTCCATGGACAGATTTAGTCCCAAACCAATAACAATATGAGCAGCGCCACCAGACTGTCCTGACAACTCGACTAAAATACCCGCGAGTTTCTTGTCATTATGGTAAAGATCATTCGGCCACTTCAGTTTAACGCCTTCAACACCCATCTCTTCCAAGGCTTCAACAACAGCAACGCCAACAACAAGGCTTAACCCCATAGCGGCAGCCATGCCTGCATCGAGCCTCCAATACATTGAAAGGTAAAGATTTGCACCAAATGGCGATACCCACTCTCTTCCACGACGTCCACGACCTGCAGCTTGATATTCAGCAATACAGACCGACCCCGATTCGAGGGTATTAGTACGCTCTAATAGGTGTTGGTTTGTTGAACCTATGATTGGAATGAGTTCAAGAGAAGCATCACGACTCACAGCAGATAATTTTTCTTGGTCAAGCATATCTAAACGACTGGCTAGCTTGTAGCCCTTGCCTTGTACTCGATAGATGTCTAACCCCCACTCTTGGATACCTTTAATGTGCTTACTGATAGCCGCTCGTGATACACCGATCATTTCACCTAAGTCTTCACCAGAATTAAACTCACCATCGGCAAGACATCTCAATAGTGCAAGCTTGGTATTGTGCTCTCTCATGCCAATGACTCCAAAGCCTTGTCTAGATTTGTCTCGCAGTCTCGTCCCATAAAACGCACTTCATGTTCTAATCGAATATCGAATTTATTCAAGACAGACTGACGCACTCGCTCTGCAAGCTTAAGGATATCCACAGCAGAAGCCTTATCATAATTGATGATAACTAATGCTTGGTTTGGGTGAACTTGAGCACCGCCTTCTGTCACACCTTTGAACTGGCATTGATCAATCAGCCAGCCTGCAGCGACTTTGATCATGTCATTGCTCTCATAGCCGACAATGTTTGGGTATAGAGCGAACAAGCGATCAAAATGATCTTTGGTGATCACAGGGTTTTTGAAGAAGCTGCCCGCATTGCCTTGGACTCTAGGGTCTGGCAACTTACTTGAACGGATAGCGCATACTTCATCAAATATAGTACGAGGAGAGAGCGTATCGGCTGCTAGGCTTTTTAACGGGCCATAGTGATTGCATGGCTCCCATTCTTTCGGCAACGATAAACCAATCGCAACAACAATCGCTTTATCGTAGAGAGCGTGCTTGAAAATAGAATCTCGGTAACCAAAGAGACACTCTTCTTTGCTTAATCGCTTAACCGTATAAGTATCCAGACACAGGATATCGACATACTCGCATACGTCTTGTAGCTCAACACCATACGCACCAATATTTTGAATCGGAGCCGAACCTGAACAGCCAGGTATCATTGCTAGGTTTTCTAGACCACCGAGCCCTTGATCCACACTCCATTCAACTAAGTTTGGCCAATCTTCCCCCCCACTAACATGCAGTAGGTGATGGCTGTCCGTCTCGGTCAACTCAATCCCGGATAATTTATTCACTATGACCAGGCCAGTGAAGTGCTCAGTAAAAAGCATATTACTGCCCTTACCCAGTATCAACTTAGGTAAATCTGACCATTTAGGGGCTCTGTAAACGGAAATTAATTCTTCGATAGTGGTGACTTCAACCAACGCATCACACGTCTGATCTATGGAAAAAGTATGAACATTTTTTAAACTAGCATTGAGATGGAATTGCATGGCGATATTCAATTAACTTACACTGCAGTCATTCTACAGCAGATAAACCAATGGCGCAGTGACTGAATGAACAATGTCATCATTACCCAATTAGACCCAGTAAAGGTTCCCCTAGTTAAACGTTTCTATAAAGAACATTACCCAACGGGAAAAGCGAATAAAAGTGAACTGATCTATTCGTTATTACTGGATAACGAGCTGTGCGGTATCGTGCGCTTTCGTACAATAGAGAATAATCGCTTACTTACTGGAATGGCGATATCAAAACAACATCGCGGTAAGCAATTAGGCTCCCAACTTATGGACTATTGTGCGCAACATACACTTACGGAAGACGATTACTGCTTTGCGTACGCTCATCTCACCAATTTTTACGCGCGGCACCTATTCATACAAATAGACCCTAAAGATCTGCCAAATGGTTTAAGAGTTTTATACGAGCGCTACTCGAATAGCGGAAAAGATCTCATTCCTATGCATTATCAGCAAAATTGTTAGAGAATGCCTCGATTATCTAGTATTTGATGCTATCCCTTTGGTAAAATTAAAGGTTCGCAATTTTGCATATTTTTAAGGTAAAACAGTCAATATGATTGCCAGTAGGAATCCATTCATACAGTTGCCAACCATAGCGCAGAATCCTGACAAGTTTGAAGTACTACTATCAGCGCAAGAGTTTCGAACTCGTCTACTTGATGAGATATCTCGCGCAACGACTCGTATTAGTTTAGTCGCTTTGTATCTTGAAGATGATGAGGCTGGCCGTGAAATCCTAACTGCCTTATATGAAGCAAAACAAAAGAATCCAGAATTAGACGTGAGCGTTTGTGTCGATTGGCACCGAGCGCAGCGCGGATTGATTGGCGCAGAGTCTTCTGAAGGCAATGCTGCAATGTATAAAGAGTTTGCAGAAAAATATCAGCACTCTGTACCCGTCTATGGCATTCCAGTTCGCGGCAAAGAAGTCTTTGGCGTATTGCATTTAAAAGGCTTTATCGTCGATGACAGCGTGATATACAGCGGTGCAAGCCTTAACAATATCTACCTGAATTACCATGACCGCTATCGCTTTGATCGTTACCATGTTTTAAACAACGCAGCGCTTGCTGATTCAATGTTTACCTACGTACACGAACAGATGGTTGCGGACAGCGCTGTTTATGACCTGGCTGATAAGAACAAGCCTTCGACCAAAGAACTGAAACCAGCGATTCGTCAGTTTCGTGCATCATTAGCAAGGTCTCAGTATCAATTCGATGCTCAAGAGGTTTCAGCAGACCAAGTTGCTGTAACACCATTAGTTGGTATCGGTAAAAGACGTAACCGTCTGAATCAGGGAATCAATCAACTCGTAGCTCAAGCTAAAGATGAAATCTTTATCTGCACACCTTACTTCAACTTCCCACCTAGCCTAGCTAAAGAAGTGAAGAAAGCGCTTAAGCGTGGCGTAAAGGTCAGCATTGTTGTTGGCGATAAGACAGCGAATGATTTCTTTATCTCGCCAGAAGAAGAGTTTAAAACGATTGGTGGTCTGCCATACCTTTACGAATTGAACTTACGTCGTTTCGCTAAAGCGAATGAGGCTCATATTGCTAGCCGTAATCTATCAATTCGACTTTGGCAACACGATTCTAATAGCTTCCACCTAAAGGGTATTTGGGTAGATAAGCGCTACATGCTACTAACAGGTAATAACCTAAACCCTCGCGCATGGAAGTTGGATCTAGAGAACGGCATCTTTATCCAAGATAACTACCATCACCTAACAGACAAGTTTCAGGCTGAAGTGGATAATATCCTTCAACACACTCAGCTTATCTGTACTTATAAGCAGTTAGATAAGGTAGAGAGCTACCCGTTGGAAGTTCAGAAGTTGATTCGTAAGATCACTCGTGTGAAAGCCGATAGAGTACTTAAGCAAATACTGTAGTCGATGGATTAGAAATACTATTTATCAACGCCTAGCAAACGCTAGGCGTTTTTGTATCTACGATATAAATGACTAAATCGTGAAAATCGTTGATAAGTACTACCACCCGAATTCTATCTATTATCTCCTCGAACACATGGCCTTATCTTGGAGAACTTCTCGATCCAAACACCGAAAAAATCACAGAAAATCCAAGATGATTTTAAAAAATCAAAATAGAAACGATCCCGACAATATTGGGCTGTAGAGTGTTGATGCCTGGTTTCAAGAGGAAGCTAGGTTTGGTCAACAGAACACAACTACACGTCTTTGGGGACTCGTGGAACCAGGCCTCGTGTGGTAAAAAACAGCAATTTGAATACGGCTATTTGTTTGGTTCGGTATGCCCCAAAACAAGAATTGGTGAAGCCATAGTAGCTCCTTGGGGCACAAGGGCATAAAGACAAACCACTTAGAGCAGATATCTAAGGCCAGTGAAAAAGGACATCATGCAGTCTTTATTATGGATGGATCTGGCTGGCATACCGATGATATTGCGAGAGAGTTTAATAATTTCGGCACTATTAAGCTTCCTCCCTACTCGTCAGAGCTCAACCCTATAGAGTAAGTTTGGAGTTGGTTGCAACAACATTATCTAGCGAATCAAAGTTTCACTGATTATAACGACATTGTTTCCAAGGTTTGTCGCGCTTGGAATGGATTTCTTGAGTGCAAAGATCGTGTCACAAAAATGAGTAGAAGGGATTGGATAAACCTGATTAGTTAATTTTCCGGATTGGTATAACAGTAAAACACTTTTTTCAAATGTAAAAAAGCCCTGCTATTTCTAGCAGGGCTTCTCTAATAAGTGGCGGAGTGGACGGGACTCGAACCCGCGACCCCCGGCGTGACAGGCCGGTATTCTAACCAACTGAACTACCACTCCGCAGTGGTCAACTCACTAAGTGAGCGTCCATATCTCCAGGTTGGTCAACCTAAAGATTTGATTTAAAGCCTGGCGATGTCCTACTCTCACATGGGGAAGCCCCACACTACCATCGGCGCTATTGTGTTTCACTTCTGAGTTCGGCATGGAATCAGGTGGGTCCACAATGCTATGGTCGCCAAGCAAATTTT
>NZ_JBFRKT010000092.1:0-12647 GCF_041469545.1 Vibrio sp. 10N.286.49.C3 | reverse complement strand
CCGACGCAGTAATCTGCTGACCAGAGTGCTTGGTAACTGAGCCAAGATGTCTTTAGGGGTGCGCACACGCGAAAATAGCCCGATACACTCATCCGGAGTTAGGACATCTTGAAGATCGTTCGTACTGAGAGACGAACTAGATATAAATTTGCAAACTAAGTGCATTTGGATTCTCCACAACCTACGGGTATCAATAGTTGCGGTGATAGCTAAGCTGATAAGGCTTAAAAAAACGATTTGGTTGAAGAAATTCTACGCGGAATAATTATAAATTTCAACAAATTAGAAATGGTAACACCACCTGCTAAAACGCTAGCAAAACAGTCAGTTAAACAGGAAGAATAGGCAATTTGACTAGCAAACTGACGGGACAGACACTTAGGCATCAATTGAAAGTTTGTGTCCCACCTTTTGGTAAATCACGACCAAGGGAGTGAATCGGGTGTTCAGGTGTAAGAACTTCAAATACTCCATATTTATCACACTCCCCATTACCCAATGCGCTCAACTTGAATTTGTGGTCGGTTGCCCAAAGCTGAGGGTTTTCACTATCAGTAACATTTAGCATTGGCACTTTAGCTAACGGGCGAATATTAGTTACACTCTTATTCTCGACTAAGCTTGGCTCTTCATGCCAAGTCGGGAATATTGTTTTTTGCGTTTTGGAATCATACTTCCCAATATAATAAGCACCAAACAAGTAGTAATTAGCATGAAGTGGTATCACATTACATGTATCAACAAAGCTCATAGTTCATGCCCTTTCACAAAATCGCCATCATTGGCAAACCCATTGTAAAGAGAAGATAGATCTGCACTGTGTCCACTATTTGTCTGCTTCCACTTTAAATAAGGACCAAAATATTTTTCTTCCGTTAGCTTACTGATTACAACTCGAGCCGCCCCTTCATGTATATATTTCGCATCTTTTCCTAAGATTTCGAAATAGCGAAACTTACCCATAGCTCGTGGAACAATTTCTTCTTTTTGAAATGAACGTTGTTCAATATTAATTAAGTAGCGGAACTTGCGACTTTCATTTCCGCTAAACCGCTTTTTGGCGATTTTTCTCAAGTGCTAACAGCCAACTTCTACAAGCTGGGTATTCGAAAGCGGATTTAAGATAAAACTTCATTTCCGCTCTACGGCTTAAGTGTCTATTGCTCGTATCATTATCAGCAAAAACGCCTTTCCCGAGCGCTGAAATGCGATACTCCCACTTAATAGCATCTGCACCAAGCTCTTCTAAAATAGAAGATTTAAGCGCTGCAGCACGTTTATCTGACAGTTTAGTGTTGTATTCCACCAAGCCGATATCACACGTATAACCTTCAACGTTCAACAACATTTCCGATTCTGTAGCACTCAGATACTTTGCCACTTTTTTTACTAGGTCCTTATCAGAACCGGCAAGTTTATCATTCGCACTATCAAATTCGAAAAACAGCGTGAGATAGCTTGCCTCGCCTTCTTTAGCCTGTTTTTTTTGTGACAACGGTTGACCATTTAGTAATACTCTGTAGCGTACACTTTCATCAGAGAATGCTTCAAGGAGCGCTTTTTTATGTTCCGCTTCAGACTCAAGCAAAACCTGACGATCTTTTTCATCACTCAGTGAAAGCGTAGAGATAACCGATTGTGTTTTCTGTCCATATTCTTTTGACTTATCGATATAGGCATTAAACGCCGTCTCAGAATTCTCAACACCTTTTGGGATTTCAAGACCGCTAGAAACAAGCTGCGCAAAACCAAAAGGCTTATCAAGCACATATTCAATAGCACGAACGGCAGGCTTTAAAGGGGTTAAGATCTTATCGTCAACCTTATGCCAAAAATGCTGTAACGCTGGTGGAATCGTATAAACGCTCGGTAAGGTATTCCCAAGGTGATTTGACCAGTTGAGAGCATTCGCTAAATCAGTAATCGGTGCAAGTGTACCTTGCGCTGGTGGCTTGAGCGTTTGCGCAAAATCTAAGAACCCCTTAGCTTTAGCATCAATACCGACCGCGAGTTTTAACGCATTTAAAAGTTCATCTCCAGCTTGCTCCTTATTCAAACCCGCGCTGAACGCTTTATGGACCGTCGTCATACTGAATGGGTCCATTACGCCTGACGCTGAAGCTTCGATAACCCCTTTATAGTTCCCAATGGAGTTAAGAATATTAATCGATGGTTGAACACCGTTCGCGGCTTTGTTTTCGCTGGTATAGGGGAGGTTTTTACTCCAATCTAGCCAACCTTTAAACGTGTCTGGCGCATGTTGAAACAGTGATTCTTCAACAGATATAGGATCACCGGACACAATGATGCTGCGCCCTGCTATTGAATAAATCGGTAGGTGTAAGACTTGTTCAGACAAAGAGTAGCAATTGTTTGGGAGGCTTAACTTAGCAACCTGAGCCATTTGACTATCTGAAGGTTCAAGTAATGAATCCCAATATCGCTTGATTCCTTCTAAATCTATATCAAAGCGGACTAATTGCTTAATCTGTTCATCATCGTCTAGATGACCGCCCGTGATCCAAAATGTGGCGACATATTGAGTCACCTCTTCTGCATCCTGAGCGTCATTCGCTTGGTTGGCAATATCAAAATATGTTACCGGCCTTACTCGGCTGGTGATTTTATTTCCTATATCCTCAGCATCCCCCTTGATGATTAAGTTTTCTGGTTGTCCGGACAAAGTAACTTCCGCGCCCTCAAAATAGTCGGCAGAGAAGAAAAGATTGATAGTCCAAACTTGAGGAATGCGCAGATAATAAAAATTATGTTTATAGTTTCCGCTATAAATTTGTTCATACAGGCGTTTATACGCCCCTTTATTTTGCCCAAACTGCACTTCTGCCGCTTCAGAACTCGGCTAATTCGGGCGCTAAAAATCGCCTCTCGGTATGGTCTTTGCTTAGCTTTTGGTCCTGTACAATATCTCTGTTAGTTACTACGCCAACGTCAATGCTTTCATCACTAGAACTTACAACATCCTTGGCCAAGGCTGCTAAGCGTTCCGTCCAAGCAGTATCTTCAGACATAACCGCAGCGGGAATTAAGTAAGGTGGGATATAGACAGGTTTTAGCTTATCTATCGTGCTAGAAATCAATAGTGGTGAAGAAGCAAGCTTATTCCCATCAAGCTCTTTAACTGATTGAACCTTGGTATTCCAACCTTGTAGCCGACCTGATGAATCACTGATGTATAATGGTGACTCATTTTTACTACTGCTACCATCCGCAGTTTGACCTACTGCTAACTGTGGAAAGGCCAGTGCAAAACCGGGTAATGGATAGAGCCCATTGCCAGTAATGGCCTTTTCACCTGGTCCGACCAGCTGCCCCATCAAATAGAGTGAGTGCTGTTCAATCTTAGCCCTAGCCATGATTACGCTCCTCTAGAACTGTTCTTGCTTTTTTGATGTCAGCATAACTTGGTAGCGGATAGAGTGACTCACTCCAATTATCCGCTTCTTTATGCTCAATTACATAACGGCTAAAGCCTAAGCCAAACGCAGATAGTCTTTCTCCATTCACACCATATGTATATATCATTTTTGTAGTAGGGCTATTCTCGGTGGGTTGGTGTAATACGCGGGTAATATTTCGACCATGAGCGGGGATGAACCACATATCACCGCCGTTGAAAGCCAACAAATCCACTGTAGCTCGGAAGTTGCCCATTTTTTCAGATGGCCTTCCCGAGCTGTACACCTTCCCTCCGCCTTCACCACCGAGGCAATAAAAGCCATCTCCATACTTTCCGCCCCAAACATTACAATCGTAACTATCCGGAGTAAAATCACCACGATCGACCAATTTTAAGGTTTTGGCATCGAACACAAATGTGTTACCGCATTTTGGAACATCACTCTCCCCAAAAGTTTCAAGGTATGAGTCATTCTCCCACCCACAACCAAACCCCGCCAAACTCGAATTAAAACTCAAATAGATCGTTTGCTCTGACTGGCTCATATAAGGCTTGGCAAAAGAGGTCATGTAACGTGCGTATGAACCATTTACATCAGTAAATTTCACTACCTCTTTGGTGTCTAGCTTAACCAGCAGAAGCTCATCTCTTTTTTTCACAACAACTTGTGTGCTGTCTGTATCCCACATAATATCGTGACGAGTTGAACCAGACTCCTCACTAATGTTTGTTACTTCTCCGTTATCTAGATCGTACAAGACGGTGCTATTTTTCTGAGGGATAACAAGATAGCGACCGTTGGGCGACCGTGACATATATTTTGCATAATCAGTCGTGCTTCGATAAACAGGTGGCGGGAATACTCCCTCAGGGATCAGCAATTGAGGATTAGTACCATCAATGCTCAATGCCCAGTAACTGACCTTTGATTTGTCTTCTCGGTTTTCGACTGTAAACAGCACCTGAGGGAGTTTCACATTATCTGTATTCCAATCCGCAATTTTCGGATTCATTAGGATTTTAAATTCATAATCATGAAGCCAACTCTTAGTGTCTCCTCGATTTGTATCCAACCAATCGGCTAACAGCTCGATTCGAGCTTTCTCATCAAAATAGGGCTTAGTGACGACGTAACCAATACCTGCGACAACAACAGTCGTCAAACCCAATCCGAGTAATATATTCTTTTTCATTGTTAATCCATTTTCTAATTTTGTTACAACGACCAATCCAGCACTAATGACTCAAAGCGTTGTTTTTCTTCTGTTGTCATACCTTTAAGCTTGTCGTTTGGCAGAGCTTTTGGCGGAGTCTCAGTAGCGCTCTCAGGTTCAACAAATAAATCGTTGTAAGCGACCCGATCAAAAAGTATGTGACGACTGTCTGGATCTTGATCATGTACAAGGGACATAGTAAAGACCCCATCCGATGGTAGCCCACTTAATAACGCTTGCTGCCAATCGTGGTCTTCCCCTTCATAAAACTCTAAATCAAAGACATCTTTATATTACCTATATCCTCAGCATCCCCCTTGATGATCAAGTTTTCCGGTTGTCCAGACAAAGTAACTTCTGCGCCCTCAAAATAGTCGGCAGAGAAGAATAAATTGATGGTCCAAACTTGAGGAATACGCAGATAATAAAAATTATGTTTATAGTTTCCGCTATAAATTTGTTCATACAGGCGTTTATATGCCCTTTTATTTTGCCCAAACCGCACTTCTGCCGCTTCAGCTTTATGGATAAAGAACTCGGCTAATTCGGGCGCTAAAAATAGTCTCTTAGATACATCTTTTTTCAAATCTTCTCTGATTTTCCAGTCACGCAAACGTGAGACTTCAACTTCAGTACTCGTATTAACAGCTTCTGTAGCTAATAGTGCTAATCGTTCCGACCAAGTTGTGTCATCAGACATAACCGCAGCGGGAATTAAGTAAGGTGGGATATAGACGGGTTTTAGCTTATCTGTCGTGCTAGAAATCAATAGTGGCGTAGAAGCAAGCTTATTCCCATCAAGCTCTTTTACAGATTGAACCTTGGTATTCCAACCTTGTAGCCGACCTGATGAGTCACTGATGTATAATGGTGACTCATTTTTACTACTGCTACCATCCGCAGTTTGACCAACTGTTAACTCTGGTAAGGCTAGCGCAAAGCCGGGTAATGGATAGAGCCCATTGCCAGTAATAGCATCTCCATCTGGTCCAACTAATTGACCCATCAAATAGAGAGCGTGCTGTTCAATCTTAGTCCTAGCCATGATTACGCTCCTCTAGTACCACTTTCGCTTTTTTTAGGTCAGCGTAGGTTGGCAGTGGGTAGAGTGACTCGCTCCAATTATCCGTCTCTTTATGCTCAATCACATAACGGCTAAAGCCAAAACCATAGGCGGATTTTTCAACTCGTTCTCCATCACTAAAACCTACGAACCCATGTATCATTTTTGTAGTAGGGCTATTCTCAGTGGGTTGGTGTAATACGCGGGTAATATTTCGTCCATGCCCGGGGACGAACCACATATCACCACCGTTGAAAGCCAACAAATCCACTGTAGCAGGAAAATCGCCTATTTTTTCAGATGGTCTTCCCGAGCGGTATGCCGCACCACCAAGGCAATAAAAGCCATCTCCATACTTTCCGCCCCAAACATTACAATCGTAGCTATCCGGAGTAAAATCACCGCGATCGGCCAGTTTTAAGGTTTTGGCATCGAACACGAATGTGTTACCGCATTTGGGCACATCGCTCTCACCAAAAGTTTCGAGGTACTCTTCTTCCTCTCCTTTACAGCCAAACCCCGCCAGACCGGATTCGTAACTAAAATAGATCGCTTGCTCTGACTGGCTCATATACGGCTTGGCAAGAGAGGTCATATAGCGTGCGTCTGGACCATTTACATCGGTAAATTTAACTACTTCTTTTGTGCCTAACTTAACCAACAGGAGTTCATCTCTTTTTTTCACAACAACTTGTGTGCTGTCTGTATCCCACATTATATCGTGACGAGTTGAGCCATATTCCTCACTAATTTCAGTTATTTCACCATTACTTAGATCATACAACACAGTGCTATCTTCCTGAGGGATAACAAGGTAGCGGCCGTTTGGCGATCGTGACATATATTTAGCATAATCAATCCCAGTATTAGGCGCGGGCGGCAATGCCCCCTCAGGGATCAGCAATTGAGGGTTAGTACCATCAATGTTTAATGCCCAGTAACTGACCTTGGATTTATCTTCTCGGTTTTCGATAGTAAACAGCACCTGAGGAAGTGTCACATTTTCAGTATTCCAATCTGCAACCTTTGGGTTATCCGGTATTTCAAAATCATACTGGTAAAGCCAAGTATCCGTTTTACCTTTGTACAAATCTAGGCGGTCTGCCATGCTCTCTATTCGAGCTTTCTCATCAAAGTAAGGTTTAGTGGCAATGTAACCAACACCTGCGGCGACAATAGTCGTCAAACCCAAACTGAGTAATATTTTATTTTTCATTCTTAATCCATTTTCTAGTGAGGTTACAACGACCAATCCAGCACTAATGACTCAAAGCGTTGTTTTTCTTCTGTTGTCATACCTTTAGGCTTGTCGTTTGGCAGAGCTTTTGGCGGAGTTTCAGTAGCGCTCTCAGGCTCAACAAATAAATCGTTATAAGCGACCTGATCAAAAAGTACGTGACGGCTATCAGCATCTTGATCATGTACAAGAGACATAGTAAAGATTCCGTCCGATGGTAGCCCGCTTAGTAACGCTTGTTGCCAATCGTGGTCTTCCCCTTGATAAAACTCTAAATCAAAGACATCTTTATATTACCTATATCCTCAGCATCCCCCTTGATGATTAAGTTTTCTGGTTGTCCGGACAAAGTAACTTCCGCACCCTCAAAATAGTCGGCTGAGAAGAATAAATTGATGGTCCAAACTTGAGGAATGCGCAGATAATGAAAATTATGTTTATAGTTGCCGTTATAAATTTGTTCATGCAGGCGTTTATACGCCCCTTTTTTCTGCCCAAACTGCGCTTCTGCCGCTTCAGCTTTATGGATAAAAAACTCGGCTAATTCGGGCGCTAAAAATCGCCTCTCGGCTGCATCCTTACTCAAATCATCTTTGATTTGCCAGTCTTCTACGGAGGACAAGCGGATCTCTTTTCCTTGCGAGGTGACTACTTCTTTAGCTAATTTAGCTAATCTTTCCGGCCAAGTTGTATTTTCAGACATTACCGCAGCGGGAATTAAGTAAGGTGGAATATAGACTGGTTTTAACTTATCTGTCGTGCTAGAAATCAAAAGTGGCGTAGAAGCAAGCTTGTTCCCAACAAGCTCATTAACGGATTGAACCTTGGAATTCCAACCTTGTAGCCGACCTGATGAATCACTGAAGTATAATGGTGACTCATTCTTACTGCTGCTACCGTCCGCAGCTTGAACAACTGCTAGCTCTGGTAGGGCTAGCGCAAAGCCAGGTAATGGATAAAGCCCATTACCGTCAATTGCATCTCCAGTTGGTCCGACTAATTGCCCCATTAAATAGAGAGAGTGCTGTTCAATCTTAGCCCTAGCCATGATTACGCTCCTTTAGTACCGCTTTAGCTTTTTCTAGGTCAGCGTAGGTTGGCAATGGGTAGAGTGACTCACTCCAATTATCCGTCTCTTTATGTTCAATCACATAACGGCTAAAGCCAAAACCAAACGCAGATTTTTTTACACCTTTAGCGCCGTAAAGGTATAACATTTCTGTCGTAGGGCTATTCTCATTTGGCTGGTGTAACACGCGTCTTATATTTCGACCATTAACAGGTACGAACCACATATCACTATCGTTAAAAGCCAACAGATCGACCGTAGCAGGGAAGTTGCCTATTTTTTCAGATGGTCTTCCCGAACGGTATGCCGCACCTCCTCCCTTGCCGCCAAGGCAGTAGAAGCCATCTCCATACGTACCACCCCAGACATTACAATCGTAACTAATCGGAGTAAAATCACCGCGATCGATCAGTTTTAAGGTTTTGGCATCAAACACGAATGTATTACCGCATTTGGGTACATCGCTCTCACCAAAAGTTTCGAGGTACTCTTCTTTCCTGCCTTTACAGCCAAACCCAGCCAGTCCCGGTTCGTAACTAAAATAGATCGCTTGCTCTGACTGGCTCAAATAAGGCTTGGCAAAAGAAGTCAAGTACTCTGCCCATGAACCATTCACATCGGTAAATTTAACTACCTCTTTTGTGTCTAGCTTAACCAGCAGAAGTTCATCTCGTTTTTTTACGACGACTTGCGTGCTGTCTGTATCCCACATAATATCGTGACGAGTTGAGCCATATACCTCACTAATTTCAGTTATTTCACCACTACTTACATCATACAACACAGTACTATCTTTCTGAGGGATAACAAGGTAGCGGCCGTTTGGCGATCGTGACATATATTTAGCATAATCAATCCCAGTATTGGGCGCAGGCGGCAATATCCCCTCAGGGACCAACAATTGAGGGTTAGTACCATCAATGTTTAATGCCCAGTAACTGACCTTGGATTTGTCTTTTCGGTTTTCGATAGAAAACAACACTTGAGGGAGCTTAACATTCTCAGTATTCCAATCCCCAACCTTCGGGTTCTTAGGTATTTCAAAAGAATAGCGGTATCTCCACTTACTTCCATCATTAAATCGCGTATTAATCCGTGACTCTAATTGGTCCGCCAATAATTCTATTCGAGCTTTTTCGTCAAAATAGGGGTTAGTTGCTATGTAACCAACGCCTGCGACAACAACAGTCGTCAAACCCAAGCCGAGTAATATTTTATTTTTCATTCTTAATCCATTTTCTAGTGAGGTTACAACGACCAATCCAGCACTAATGACTCAAAGCGTTGTTTTTCTTCTGTTGTCATACCTTTAGGCTTGTCGTTTGGCAGAGCTTTTGGCGGAGTTTCAGTAGCGCTCTCAGGCTCAACAAATAAATCGTTATAAGCGACCTGATCAAAAAGTACGTGACGGCTATCAGGATCTTGATCATGTACAAGAGACATAGTAAAGATTCCGTCCGATGGTAGCCCGCTTAGTAACGCTTGTTGCCAATCGTGGTCTTCCCCTTCATAAAACTCTAAATCAAACACGTCTTTATAATCGCTATTGTGATCGGTCACATAGAGTGAATTCAAAGCGGTGATGCCGGAGGTGCCAACATCCACCCGGAATAATAGACCACTGTTTTTTCCATCTACATAAGCAATCACGGTGTTACTCTGGTCATAGTTACGTACTATGGCTTGCTGGTCGCTCAGCCATGGCATGTCGTCTTCGGTAACTTTGTGGATGGCGGCACTGTCTACATCAGAGGTGAATTCTTGTGCACTGAATGACTGTCCGTCACTGTAACTGCTTAATTCATCTAATGGTGTGCTGGATTTCTCTAGCAAAGCAGCATCCGATTCTAATGCTTCAATTTGAGCAAAGCGCTTTTGTTTCGGTGAAAAAATGATCTTGAGTCCACTTTCCCCTTGTTGGACTTCACCCAATATTTTGTAAGGTGCCCAGAAATGCGCCATGGCAAAGCCGCTTGCGCTTCTTTGTATTACCTGATGTGTGTCTTTTTTCTTTTCTTCTTGCTCTAAGGTACGGTAATACTCGACGTCAACGTCTTGGTAGTAACCCTTCTCGTTTATGGCCATCTCTCGCCAAAGCTTCCCTTTCCAAAAGACATAAAGAAAACCACCACGCAGATCCGAAGCTTTTGCTTTGTCGTTGCTGCCATCTAAGTAAGCCAATGGTCTCACCGGCACCAACACGTTATCCCATTCATCCATCTGAGTGTCTTTATCAACGGGTTGCAGGCCTTCGGCGAGTTTAAGCAAGATTGGCTGAGGCTGGTCAGAACAAGGAATTTTGATATAAAGCGCTTTGCCCTCAGCCTCGAGATCTTTAAACGTCGCTAGGCTGCGGTGTTTGTTGGCGAGATCGGGTTTTGCTACCGTAACCTTTCCTTGCTGTTCATCGGTTTTACCTAGCGCTAAACATGCCGCATTGCTAGACCACTGGCCCGCAAACTCGACCACAATTTTGTGTTCTGGGGAAGGTTCAACTGGCGAGAAGCTATAGTGACGTGCCAAAGGTACATCATCGACAACTTGCTTGTAGTTGGCTTTGTGAGCGCGCTCTGAACTGCAATTACTCACCCTATCAACATGTATCTTCAGTTTAGGGAAGCTTGCTAGCTGTTTATTGGTTAATGGACTACGTCGCACATTGGAGGAAAGACAAACCCAGTTCGCTTTTACGAGTTCAACTCGAATCGCGTTGAGTAGGCTGTGGACATTTTTTTAGCCGACGCAGTAACCTGCTGAAGCAAATTACTTGGTAATTGAGCCAAGATGTCTTTCGGGGTGCGCACACGCGAAAATAGCCCTACACACTCATCTGGTGTTAAGACATATTGAAGGTCGTTCGTACTGAGGGACGAACTAGATATAAATTTGCAAACTAAGTGCATTTGGATTCTCCACAACCTACGGGTATCAATAGTTGCGGTGATAGCTAAGCTGATAAGGCTTAAAAAAACGATTTGGTTGAAGAAATTCTACGCGGAATAATTATAAATTTCAACAAATTAGAAATGGTAACACCACCTGCTAAAACGCTAGTAAAACAGTCAATTAAACAGGATAAATAGTCAATTTTACTAGCAAACTAACGGAGCAGATAATTACGCATCAACATCATGTAACATTCGTTGTAACACGTTAAAGTCAATGCCAACAAAACCGGAAATACGTATCTAGTGGCGACATACCTTCGAGTTAGCAAGCTTGTATAAGCATTATGTATCGATAGTAAAAGAGTAAAAAAAGTGGGAATAAATTCCCACACAAACACAGCTAATAGACAACATGTTTAAATAAACAAACTAGCTAAAAATAGGGGTTAAAATAATTACCCAAAGCAGAACACCACACTAATTACAAAGTGTGATGTGGCTACTATATAGAGTCCCCATCTATTATCAAGATGGTACTTTTATGGGGCTCACATCAAAAAACACTATGCAAAATATCGATAAAATCAGCATTTTGAACACATCAATAGTTATAATAATTATCTTAGTTAAATTTCACCTAAATAATGAATTAATTTGAAAGAAAATATTGCAATAAAAATGGACATTAATTGAAAACAACATTCACACTGAACATTATATCGATATTTGTGGAGAAATTAGAGGCGATAGGGATATCGTACACTTAAATATTTATAGCCTGAGATATGTGTATAAAAAAGGTCTGCTCAACGGACAGACCTTTTTCTCATTTCTTGCATAACGATTGGCGCTATGCTGCGAATTTTTTATTACTAACTAACTCAAAAGTTTGATGAAATAGGTTTGGTTTAATAACCGCCGTGGATCTCACGCCATTATTCAGAGTAAAAACCGATTCAATCACAGCCGCTTCAGCTCCTATCGCTTGGTGCGTTGGGTTAAACGTCGCGCTCGTTAACGTCGGCATGGTTTGCGCGAGCGTAAAGCTTGCGCTTTCGGTGACTGGCACGCCTGAAGCATTAGTGCCCGTCACAATGACAGTGTAACTGCCGTTCGGTTGATCGCTGATGTCAACACTACTGCTGCTCCAAGCCCCACCGTTGGCGACAGTCGCAGAGCCACTTTTTAATACCGCATCACTGCCCTGCGCTTTCACTTCTAGACTAAGTCCTTGACCATCCAAACGCGTCGATGTGCCTGAAAATACCAAGCTAGTGGCGTTACTGCCGTCCACGCTGCTCATTGGCGTGATGACCAACGTTGGCGTGATAGGCAGCGAATGCGTGCTGTCTTGCGCGCCCACATTACCCGATAAATCTTGGTAATTTCTCACCACCAAACCGACATTCAAATCAGACGATGCTGGAACCAGTACATCCCCGGTCCACACGCGGGCATCCACACTCTTCGTCAGCGAGATGACCGTGCCTCCTAATTCTGCACTGGCCGCTTGCAACGCTTTATCGAACTGAAGGCTGACCGATACGCTCTGACCTATCGCTTGATGCGTTGGATTAAACGTCGCGCTCATTAACGTCGGCATTGCTTGCGCGAGCATAAAGCTTGCGCTTTCGGTGACTTGCACTCCTGAAGCGTTGGTGCCCGACACAATGACGGTGTAGGTGCCGTTCGGTTGATCGCTGATGTCAACGGTACTGCTGCTCCAAGCCCCACCGTTGGCGACTGTCGCAGAGCCAC
>NZ_JBFRKT010000091.1:5878-6100 GCF_041469545.1 Vibrio sp. 10N.286.49.C3 | reverse complement strand
GTCGGCACACTAAATTCTTTGCTTTAGAGAGTAAACTCTCTAATTTAAAACCTCATATAAAATGAAGTTCTTGAAAATGGCTCCCCTTGCAAGACTTGAACTTGCGACATACGGATTAACAGTCCGCCGTTCTACCAACTGAACTAAAGGGGAATTACTTGTCTCAACATTAGGTCTCTAAAGACCATTATTTGTTAAGTACCAAATAATGGTGCCTCGAGG
>NZ_JBFRKT010000091.1:0-5428 GCF_041469545.1 Vibrio sp. 10N.286.49.C3 | reverse complement strand
ACCTCCCTCGGTAATCACACGAAGATCAAGATTTAATGTTGAACTGATGTGTTATTGAATGGCGTTAACTTTTATTCAAACGAAAAAAAGCCAAGTCTCTCGACTTGGCTTTCTTGAATGTGGCTCCCCTTGCAAGACTTGAACTTGCGACATACGGATTAACAGTCCGCCGTTCTACCAACTGAACTAAAGGGGAATTACTTGTCTCAACATCAGGTCTATAAAGACCACTATTTGTTAAGAAGCAAATAATGGTGCCTCGAGGCGGAATCGAACCACCGACACGCGGATTTTCAATCCGCTGCTCTACCGACTGAGCTATCGAGGCAAAAGAATGGTGCCGACTACCGGAGTCGAACTGGTGACCTACTGATTACAAGTCAGTTGCTCTACCTACTGAGCTAAGTCGGCACACTAAATTCTTTATGCTTTTGTCCGTGTTGCTACTCTCTGTTAAAGAGTGTTGACACCAACAAATCAAATTGTGGTGCCCGGAGGCGGAATCGAACCACCGACACGAGGATTTTCAATCCTCTGCTCTACCGACTGAGCTATCCGGGCAACGGAGCGCTATTAAACGGATTTTCTGCATAACCGTCAACACCTTTTTTGAAAATAACTAAAAAAAACGTTCGTTAGTTGTTTTTTTATTCAAAAGTGAGGCTTACGTTTTACCTTGGTTAAAATCTTTCTTGAATTTTGTTACTTTCTCTAAGTATCGGCGCGACTCTTTATTGGGATGTTTCTTTGTTAGTGCCCAGTAAGCTTGACTCGGTTGCAGTGAATTTAAGTCACGCATTGCTCGCTTTCTATCCTTACTAAAAGTATTGAGCACGCCACCAGTGCCGCCGTTGTATGCAGAGATCATACTGTACTCAAGCGTGGTTGGGTGTTTTACGTCTTTTAAATAACGATTTTTAAGGATGTAAAAGTATGCGGTGCCTGCATCAATGTTGTTTTCTGGATTGAATAAGTACTCAGGACTTGGTTCTCCTGGTTTCTTTTTAACGAGCTTAAAGACATCTCGTCCAGCGGTTTTAGGTACCACCTGCATAAGACCATAAGCATTTGCCCAGCTCACTGCGTAAGGATTGAAGCTGCTTTCTGTCTTGATGATTGCATAGATCAAGTCTTCAGGGATGTCATAGCGTTGAGATGCTCGTTGTACTATGTCGGCGTACTTATAACTACGTTTGCTCGCATGATCTGCCACCATTGGGATTTCGACGTAGTAGGCTTTTTTAAAGTCTACCTCTTTGGTTTTTAGGTTATTGGCGATCAGGTAATCTGCGAATTTGTTAGCACGCCATGTCCATTGGATGGGCTTTTTCTCTTGGTCTACGACTTGGTTGTAGAGGAAAGGTTGACCTTCTAGCTTTATGCTTTTGGACGAAAATAGATCGACATGAGCTGGATCATCGGGTGTCAGGAGCGTCGTCATGATCGCATTTTTGAGGTGCTTTTTAGGATCTGTTAAGGAGACGGTTTCTACCGTTATGATACCTTGACTGAAGTTAACTTCTGAACGGCTTAGATAATTGTCTATGTATTTCACATAGTTACTCTTACCTGCCATCTTTACTTCACTGCTGCCCCAGCGCTTTTGGATATTGCCTGAAAAGCTACTAATCAAAGCATCCAACGCCCCAGTATCTTTTTCAAATTGCCCTGGTAGTTCTGCCAAATTACTTACAAACCGGTTGGTTGGTTCGTAGTTAACATCATAAATGCTTTCGACAAATTCACGACTGCACCCTGTTAACAACATGGCTGTTAGGAAGTAACTTAGCTTTTTCATAGTTCCTCATACAAAAATGACATCGCGGCGTAAACCATGATGTCATTAAAATTTATTTAAATAAATGTCTTATTCGCTAGGCGGGGTATAGCCATCAATAACGACATCTTTACCTTCGAAAAGGAAGTTAACCATCTCAGTTTCAAGAAGTTTACGATGCTCAGGATCCATCATGTTCAGCTTCTTTTCATTGATAAGCATAGTTTGCTTACTTTGCCATTGTCCCCAAGCTTCTTTAGATACGTTGTCAAAGATACGCTTACCTAGGTCACCCGGGTAAAGTTGAAAATCTAGGCCTTCAGCATCTTTTTGAAGGCGAGCACAAAATACAGTGCGGCTCATAGTGGTTCCTCTTATCGCGTTCGTTGATTCAAACGTCGTTCAGTTCAAAGGGTAGGCTCTCAATAAGCTGCTTTACAGGAGCGGCTAGGCCAATTTCTTCCGGTTTTGATAAGTTATACCAGAGACCTTTAGTCCCTTCCATTATCAAATCTGGTTGTTTATCTAATTTTACTAATACAGGCGTGATATCTAAGTGGTAGTGGCTGAAAGTATGTCGAAACGCAATCATGGTCTTGATCGAATCGGTTTCATTGTCTTTGATCGAACGAAGGTCTAACTGATGTTCGATCTCTGCGTTTTCATTTTGGGGGAAACAGAATAGTCCTCCCCAGATACCAGATTGAGGGCGTTGTTCGAGCCATACTTGATTGTTGTGGTACAGAATCACAAACCATGTTTCTTTTATCGGCTTTTCTTTCTTAGGCTTCTTGCCAGGGAAATCGAGTTGTCTATCGAGCTTCTTAGCTTCACACATGCTTTCAATCGGGCATAAGGTACATTTGGGCTTGCTACGAGTACAAACCATCGCACCCATGTCCATCATGGCTTGATTATACTTATCAACATCTTGATTGGGCGTGTGTGCTTCTGCGTGTTCCCAAAGCTGGTTCTCGACTTTCTTTTGCCCCGGCCAACCTTCTACTGCAAAGCTTCTCGCTAAGGTGCGTTTGACGTTGCCATCAAGAATCGCATGAGGGAGTTTATGCACAGAGGACAACACTGCAGCGGCAGTAGAGCGCCCAATACCCGGTAGCGCGTTCATTTCTTCGATAGAAAGCGGAAATTCACCACCGTATTGCTCGGTAACAATCTTGGCAGCCTTATGTAAGTTACGAGCTCGCGCGTAATAGCCAAGCCCTGTCCATAAGTGCAGCACCTCATCTTGTTCGGCGTTCGCTAGGTCAATAACTGTTGGAAAGCGTTCTAAAAAGCGCTGGTAGTATGGAATCACCGTGGCCACTTGAGTCTGCTGAAGCATGATTTCAGATAGCCAAACGGTGTAGGCGGTTTTGTTTTGTTGCCAAGGTAATTCTTTGCGCCCAAAGGCGTCATACCACTTTAATATGGCGGTTGCGAAAGGAGTCACGACATGCTCTATGCTTTGCTATTATTAGGAGTGAAATTGCACCACACTTACGGTTGGATGTAAAACAGACAAATTGTGTGGGAATTTATCCACGGAAAGACTTGCACCGGAGGCAATTCTTTGGATAATCCCCGCTTTGATTAATCAATGTGCAGGCAAAAATCAATGAGTGAAGTGACCACTAACGAATATACTGAAGACGGCAAACTGGTTCGTAAGATCCGTAGTTTTGTTCGCCGCGAAGGCCGCTTAACAAAAGGCCAAGAAAACGCGATGAACGAATGTTGGCCATCAATGGGTATCGACTACAACCCAGAACTTCTTAATTGGAAAGAAGTGTTTGGCAACGACAACCCTGTTGTACTAGAAATTGGCTTCGGTATGGGTGCATCACTGGTTGAAATGGCAAAGAATGCGCCTGAGAAAAACTTCTTAGGTATTGAAGTTCACAGCCCAGGTGTTGGTGCGTGTTTAGGTACAGCTCGCGATGCTGGCGTAACTAACCTGCGTGTAATGTGTCACGATGCAGTAGAAGTATTTGAACACATGATCCCAGACAGCAGCCTGCATACACTGCAACTGTTCTTCCCTGACCCATGGCATAAAGCTCGTCACCACAAACGTCGTATCGTTAAGGCTGAGTTTGCAGAGATGGTTCGCGGTAAGCTGCAACTTGATACTGGTATTTTCCACATGGCAACAGACTGGGAAAACTACGCAGAACATATGATTGAAGTGATGAACGTCGCTCCAGGTTTCGAGAATATCGCTGAAGATGGTGATTACATTCCTCGTCCAGACGAGCGTCCGCTAACTAAGTTTGAAGCTCGTGGCCACCGTTTAGGTCATGGTGTTTGGGACATTAAGTTCAAGCGTACTAAGTAATTCTGAATCAAATTAAGTGAAGGTGAATCCGACTTAGGATTAAACCCTACACTTTATGGGATTGATAAAAGCCAACATTATTGTAGTGTTGGCTTTTTTGTCCTTAGGCTTTTATCAAATTAGAAGTTTAAGGACAAAACTGAATGTCACACCCCTACAAAAATAACAATAAGAAGTAAGCTCACATGAAACCAACTCAAGCTATTTTAGCCGAGATTTTAGACGAAGTTCGTCCCTTAATTGGTCAGGGAAAGGTCGCTGACTATATTCCTGCATTGGCTCGCGTATCGAACCAGAAATTGGCGATTGCGGTATACACCAATGAAGGTGAAGTTATTCAAGCTGGCGATGCTGATGAAGCCTTTTCCGTGCAATCAATCTCTAAAGCTTTAAGCCTGACGTTGGCGATGGTGTTGTATAAGCCGGAAGAAATTTGGCAACGCGTTGGAAAGGAGCCTTCAGGACAAGCCTTTAACTCGATGATTCAGCTTGAGATGGAACACGGCATCCCTCGTAACCCGTTTATTAATGCTGGCGCGATTGTCGTTGCCGATTTATTACAAAGCCGTCTATCAGCACCAAGACACCGTTTATTAGAATTTGTCCGTCAGCTATCAGGTGATACTCATATTGTGTATGACAAGGTTGTGGCGGCTTCTGAGATGATGCACAGCGATCGTAATGCTGCTATCGCTTATTTGATGCGTTCGTTTGGTAATTTTGAGAATGATGTTATCCCCGTACTGAATAACTACTTCCATGCTTGTGCGCTTAAAATGACCTGTGTGGACTTGGCGAAAACCTTTAGCTATTTGGCGAACAAAGGTGTGTCGGTTCAGACCAAGAAAGAGATCATCACGCCAGTTCAAACCAAACAGCTGAATGCTTTGCTTGCAACATGTGGTTTGTACGATGGGGCGGGAGAGTTTGCTTATCGTGTTGGTATGCCAGGAAAGTCTGGTGTCGGTGGCGGGATTATAGCGATTGTTCCTGGCGAAATGACGATCGCGGTGTGGTCTCCGGAACTAGACGCGTCGGGTAATTCACTGGCGGGAACTCAGGCTTTAGAATTGCTCTCTGAGCGTATTGGTCGCTCTATTTTCTAAGTTCTAAGCTCGACAAAAAAAGCCTCTCGTGATGAGATAATGCCGTTCGGATAAGCATTATTGCTTGAACCTGAACGGATATTTGGCTGGGACAAAGAGGACTGAACGTGGAAACGTTCGGTCCTTTCTTTTATCTGGAAGAATGAAGTGACTCAAACTGTCTCTCATCCTTTTCAGTTTTACAGGTAGAGTTCCGTCTGGGCTTAAAGC
>NZ_JBFRKT010000090.1:0-13829 GCF_041469545.1 Vibrio sp. 10N.286.49.C3 | reverse complement strand
TTATCCGAACGGCATTAACTTAATAAAGTCGGCTTTTAGAAAACTATTTCATTATCAAAGTACTTTAATTACCTCAGTACGGTTCGTGCTGTGGTAATCACTCAGCTGGCATTATGCGCCGTATGGGTGAACCTTGATGATAGTTTCGTTACGATCTGGGCCAGTTGATACGATATCAATTGGAACGCCAGTTAGGTCTTCGATACGCTTGATGTAATCTAGAGCAGCTTGTGGAAGCGCGTCGATAGATTTAGCACCAAATGTGTTTTCAGACCAACCAGGCATTGTTTCGTAGATTGGCGTCGCTTCTTCGAATGACTCAGCAGCCATTGGAGAAACTTCTAGGATAGAACCATCTTTCATCTTGTAACCAGTACAGATTTTTAGTTCTTCTAGGCCATCTAGAACGTCTAGTTTAGTTAGACACATACCAGATAGAGAGTTGATTTGGATTGCACGACGCATAGCAACAGCATCGAACCAACCTGTACGACGTAGACGACCAGTAGTTGCGCCAAACTCGTGACCAACATTGCCTAGGTGCTTACCGACTGGATCTTGCTTCTCAAGGCCATCGTATAGCTCAGTTGGGAATGGACCTGAACCAACACGAGTACAGTAAGCCTTAGTAATACCAAGGATGTAACCGATGTGACGAGGACCGAAACCAGAACCTGCAGCAACACCACCAGCAGTCGTGTTAGAAGACGTTACGTATGGGTAAGTACCGTGGTCGATATCTAGTAGCGTACCTTGAGCACCTTCAAACATGATCTTGTCGCCGCGCTTACGTGCTGCGTCTAGTTCGTCAGTTACGTCGATAACCATCGCAGTTAACATGTCTGCGTAGCTCATCGCTTGCTCAAGTACTTCTTCGTAGCTTACTGTTTCAGCTTTGTAGAAGTGCTCTAGTTGGAAGTTGTGGAATTCCATAACTTCTTTTAGCTTCTCAGCAAATGCTTCTTTATCGAAAAGGTCGCCAACGCGTAGACCGCGACGAGCAACTTTATCTTCGTAAGCAGGACCGATACCACGACCTGTTGTACCGATAGCTTTAGCGCCACGAGCGATTTCACGCGCGTTGTCGATAGCAATATGGTACGGAAGAATTAGAGGACAAGCTTCAGAGATGAAAAGACGCTCACGCACTGGGATACCGCGTTCTTCAAGAGGCTTCATCTCTTTAAGAAGTGCGTCAGGCGATAATACAACACCGTTACCAATAACACATTTAACGTTATTGCGTAGGATGCCTGATGGAATTAAGTGAAGAACGGTTTTTTCACCGTCAATTACAAGTGTGTGACCTGCATTGTGACCGCCTTGGTAGCGAACCACGTATTTTGCATCTTCAGTTAAAAGGTCAACGATTTTACCTTTACCTTCATCACCCCATTGGGTGCCTAGAACGACTACGTTATTTCCCATCTTTCCAATTTCTGTTGCTAATTAAAAATGGATTCTAGCACTGAATCACACTTCTTGCAGTCACTTTTTGTTCATAAACGTTAACGCTGTACAAAAATAAACCAGCGATAACTGAGGGCGAATGTGTAAAGATGCTGATATCATTGCATTTTATAGACAAAAGGCAGAACCATGTCTCAATCAATTTGGCTCGCTATTGGGCTCGTTCTTATCGCTGAAGGGCTCGGCCCCTTGATTGCACCTAATGGCTGGAGAAACATGGTCGCGCAACTGAGCGAGCAACCAGACACGCAACTGCGCCGTATTGGCGGTTGTCTTGTGGTGGCTGGTGCCGTTATCGCTTTCATGACCTATCGTTAGGTTTTCTCAAAGTACGGAGCTGTCACTACGACTTCCCTCGAAGATTCAATGGTCAATCTTCAATCTTCAATCTTCAATCTTCAATCTTCAATCTTCAATCTTCAATCTTCAACGAATAGAAAACAAAAAGGCTCCCATTATGGGAGCCTTTTGATTTTTAGTTACTTCGCTAATTTAATGAATTAACGAATCAGCTTATTTTGCTGGAGCACCGCTTGCTTGATTCATGTATTGGAAGAAGTCAGTCTTCGGATCCAGTACTAGAATGTCGCTCTTATCGCTAAATGATGTCTCATAAGCTTGCAGTGAACGCATGAAGCCATAGAACTCAGGGTCTTTGCTGAACGCATCAGAGTAGATCTTCGCTGCTTCTGCATCAGCATCACCACGAGTCACTCGAGCAGTACGGTCAGCTTCAGCAAGAACAGTCGCGACTTCTAGCTCAGCTTGAGCACGGATAACTTCTGCTTTCTCACGACCTTGTGAACGGTGTCTACGAGCAACCGACTCACGTTCTGCACGCATACGGCGGTAGATAGATTCACTGATTTCGTCAGGAAGGTTAATCTTCTTCATTCGGAAATCAACAACTTCAACACCTAAATCAGCCATCGCACTTTCTGCCGTTCCAGACAAAACGTTTTCCATGATCTTATCGCGTTCGCCATCAACTTCTAGTGCTTCTGCAGCCGCTACCGTTGTGACAACTTCGCTATCAGCAGAGTCTGGCAGGATGTCCTTATTACGAGGACCTGACACGATCTGCTTAATTTCACGAGAACCAATTTCAGAACGAAGAACATCTGTCACTTTACGCTCAAGAAGTGCTTCTGCCGTCATGATATTGCCGCCGCCGGTACTCAGATAAAAGCGTCCAAAATCAGCAATACGCCATTTTGCGTAGGTATCAATTAGAACGTCTTTTTTCTCTGATGTTACGAAACGGTCAGAACGACCATCCATTGTTTGAATACGAGCATCAAGTACTTTTACGCGATCAAACATAGGCAGTTTAAAGTGCAAGCCTGGTTCATAGATTCGTGATACGCCGTTGTCATCGAGAACTCGACCAAAACGAATTACCATGCCACGTTCGCCTTCTTGAATCACAAATAGTGACATCAATAGAAGGGCAATCGTCACAACTAATACAGGGATCATTAATTTACGCATTATTAGTATCTCCCTTGACGTGAACTGTCTGAACGAGTTTGAGTGCTAGACTTTGGATCGGCTTGAGTTTCTAACTCAATTTGATCGTAAGTTGATGATGTTTTTGCAGGGCGAGTGCCCGACTGAGAACCACCTTGTGCGCCTAGCTTATCAATTGGTAGGTATAGCAAGTTACCGCTTGATTCAGAATCAATCAGGACTTTCGATGTGCTTGAGTACACTTTTTCCATTGTATCAAGGTACATACGGTTACGTGTTACTTCAGGAGCTGCTTGGTATTCAGGTAGCAGTTTCTCGAACTGAGCTACTTGACCTAGAGCACCATTAACTGTGCGCTCTGAGTAACCCACCGCTTCTTTCTTCAAACGCTCAGCACGACCTGTTGCTTTTGGAAGAATATCATTTCGGTAAGCTTCAGCTTCACGCTCGAAACGCTCTTCATCCTCACGAGCCGCGATAGCATCATCAAATGCATCTTTCACTTGCTCAGGTGGACGTGCTGACTGGAAGTTCACGTCAACAATCAGAATACCCATGTCGTAGCTATCAATAATACGGTTCAACGTTTCTTGAGTGCTTTGACGAATCTGCTGACGACCACTTGTCAAGATACTATCCATTAGTGAGTCACCAATTACCGCACGAAGCGCAGAATCGGTTGCTTGGCGTAAACTGTCGTCTGCATTCGTTACACGATACAAGTATTTGTATGGGTCAGAAACACGATATTGAACACCCATTTCAACGGTCACAACGTTTTCATCTTTCGTTAGCATGGTGCCAGCAGCACGTAGAGAACGAATCGCTTGAACGTTTACTAGTTGCTCATCTTTGATTTCATCGATGAAGCGTGGGTGCCAGTTAAGACCAGGCTCTTCGATACGGTCGAACTGACCCAATCGAAGTACTACTGCTCTTTCTGCTTCGCCAACGGTGTAGAAACCAGCGAAGAACCAGATAGCAATCGCAATGACAGCAATGACACCAAAGCCAATCGCACCGCCACCACCGATAGATGGCCCGTTACCGTTGCCACCTTTTTTACCAAACTTGCCACCTAACTTTTGACTTAGTTTACTAAACACTTCGTCTAAGTCTGGCGGTCCTTGATCTCGGCCGCCGCGATTATTGTTCTTACCCCAAGGGTCATTATCGCGGCCGTTATTATCGCCGTTGTTGTTATTTCCAGGCTCATTCCACGCCATTAGAAAGCTCCATCATTTGATATGACGTTATACTGTAGCAGTCTCTTTGGTAACGATAAAGTCACCTAAGAGCGCCCCTTCTCTTTTTTCAAGTTTAGACCAATCTATTTGTTGCATTCGGATATCTATCAACAAGTTACCATTTTCATCATACTCTTCCTGTTGAATACATTTCATCTCAAAGAATAAGCTACGAATACGGCCCTGATGTTGATGTGGAATACACAATCGGAATTGAACCATTTGACTTGCTAAACGCTCAGTTAAAGCTTCAAACAGCAGTTCAATGCCTTCTCCTTCCATTGCAGAAACCCAAACAGCGCGAGGTGCGCCCTCTTCGTCTCTTTCAATTCGAGGTTTTTGGTCTTCCATGCAGTCAATTTTGTTCATGACTACAAGGGTTGGCACTTCATGAGCATCGATTTCTTCTAATACTTCATGAACAGCCTGAATGTTCTCACGAAAGCGGTCATCACTGGCATCAACAACATGTAACAAAATGTCAGCTTCCTGCGTCTCTTGTAACGTAGCCTTGAACGCAGCGACCAAGTCGTGTGGTAGATGACGGATAAAACCTACGGTATCTGCGAGAATTGCAGGCCCGACATCTGCCAAATCAATCTTACGTAGTGTTGGGTCTAAGGTTGCAAACAGTTGGTCTGCCGCATAAACACCAGCACTTGTGATGCGATTGAAAAGTGTTGATTTCCCCGCGTTGGTATAACCAACCAAAGAAATTGTTGGGATTTCAGCTCGATTACGAGCACGTCGTCCTTGTTCACGCTGCTTAGCGACTTTCGCTAAACGACGTAATATTGCCTTTATACGGTCACGCAACAAACGTCGATCGGTTTCCAGTTGAGTTTCACCTGGACCACGAAGACCAATACCACCTTTCTGCCTTTCAAGGTGAGTCCAACCACGAATCAATCGAGTAGAGATATGACGAAGCTGAGCGAGCTCAACTTGTAGCTTACCTTCATGAGTTCGCGCACGTTGTGCAAAGATATCTAAGATCAAACCCGTGCGATCAATCACACGACATTTACACAATTGCTCGAGGTTTCGCTCTTGGGCAGGAGAGAGGGAGTGGTTAAAAATCACAATTTCAGCACCGGTTAGCTGAACAGCTTGTGCGATTTCTAGGGCTTTACCTTCTCCAACGTAGTATTTAGGGAGTGGGGATTGTCGGCTACCAGTAATCACTTGTAGCGTTTCTACCCCCGCTGAGGAGACCAGCATTTCACATTCGCTCAGGTCTTCCCATTCTCCCTCTTGCGTGAAGTTGATATGAACAAGTACGGCTCGCTCGCCGGATTCATAACGGTCAAACAAGCAACCAACTCCTTATTACAGCGCAAGCTGTATCAATTGAACGATTAATCTTCAGTCTTCTCAGGACGATCAGATGGCGCGCGTTGTTGCTCGCCGCTGTGGTGACTAACTGCACGAGCAGGAACCACAGTAGAAATCGCATGCTTGTAAACCATTTGGTTTACTGTGTTCTTCAATAAGATCACGAATTGATCGAAAGACTCGATCTGACCTTGCAGCTTGATGCCGTTAACAAGATAGATAGAGACTGGAATGCGCTCACGACGGAGTGCATTTAGGAATGGGTCTTGTAGCGATTGCCCCTTAGCCATTTTATTTTCCTTATTTATATTTTGTTGTAATTATTTAGCTAGTGGTGCACAAAAAGGTGCGGCCTTTGCATCTGAGCTAAACGAATAAAAAAACTCCGTTGTTATTGAAAGGCTGTGATTTTTAAAAGCCTCAACAACTGATCCTTTCCAGAGTATATTCACGCAAAAGCGATCACATTATACACAGCAATACTAATCAGATGCTATTGCATCTGAAAGAGTTTCTAACGCCTGTTCAATGTTTTCGCTATCCAACCAAGTTAAATCATCCCAACTGCGTAACCAGGTGATTTGTCGCTTGGCCAATTGACGGGTTGCGCAGACACCACGGAAAACCGCTTCGTCTAAATCGCAATTCCCATCTAAATAATCCCACATCTGCCTATAACCAACGCATCGGATCGACGGCAGTTCAGGGTGAAGATCTTCTCTGGCGTACAACGCTTTCATTTCATCTTCAAATCCCGCTTCTATCATCTTCTCGAAACGCAGCTCAATGCGGCGATGGAGTTCTTTCCTTTCCTTGGGAGCTATTGCAAATTGTTTTACACGAAATGGCAGGCTATCGCCTTTCGTTTGAGTTAGCTCTGTTAATGTTTTACCCGAAATTCGATAAACTTCCAATGCCCTTGAAAGCCTTTGTGGATCATTTGGGTGTATTCTTTCAGCGGATACGGGATCTATCTCTCTTAATTGATCGTGCAATGCCTGCCAACCCTGTTCAATAGACTCCGCTTCAATCTGCTTACGAATCTCTTGATCCGCAGCGGGTAGTGGCGATAAACCTTCCAACAATGCCTTGTAGTAAAGCATTGTGCCACCAACAAGTAGCGGGATTTTACCTTCCGCTACAATCTTATTCATTTCACTGATCGCATCACGACGAAAGTCAGCCGCAGAATACGCTTCGCTTGGATCGAGAATATCAATCAAGCGATGAGGCGCGAGCGCGAGCTCTCCTGCATCCGGCTTAGCAGTACCAATATCCATCTCTTTGTAGATTAGCGCCGAATCGACACTGATGATCTCTACCGGGTATTTCTGACGTAAGCGGATAGCTAAATCTGTTTTTCCTGATGCCGTTGGGCCCATTAAAAACAACGCTAAAGGTAATTTTTCAGTCATGATATTTTGTATTTATTTCTCTGTTAGAGCACTTAATTAAAAGGCTTCATGTCGCGATACACTTGTTTACTAAGAAAAGCCGCATCGTAACAGTTAAATCGTAAACAGCCGAAGCCGTAAATAAGCTTAATTTATCTAAAACTCAGCTGTGAAAATTCACCTACAAACTAAGCCATAAAAGCAGCGATGGTTGCAGAAAAGTCGATAGGATTAACAAATTCGGGATCATCTAATGGAAGTAGACCATGCCAAAGTTGCTCAAGTTCCCCAACTAGTTGAACCGCTTCAGATAAAGTGTAGTCGTTTTTTACTTGTGCTGTCTGAATCCCGATCCAGTTAACCAGTAATGGTAACGTATCGCTAGAAAAGCTATGACCTTGAGTTTCCGAGGCCTGAGCGTTTATTGAAGCCGCGTACGATAACAGATCTGGGATCAAAATTTGTAAGTTTTGCTGCCTCAAAGGAGAAGGCACTCCCATCACCATTATCGCTTCGTTATTCCTAGCTTTAAGCTCGATACCAAGCACAGACAGCATTGGACTTAGTGCCTTAGCGACATCGACTAAATCAGCGCCTAATTTGATGGATAAAGGCACTAATAATGGTTGGCTCTTTAACGCGCCATCACGCGTATCAAGCTGGCCAACAACACGCAATAACTCAGCCTTAGCCAAAGAAACCAACACACTGCCGTTCTTATTACCCATCACCAAGTACTGACGTTCCACAATCGAGACCGCTTTACCCAAGTCCGTTACAGGTGCTCTTGGATTCAAGTTAACGGGATTCTGTTGAGAAGGCTTAGCTTCTTTGTCTATGTTATCTCTTGTTTCTACTGGTGCCACGTGCTCTTGAGGAGATGATGGTTGTACAACTTGATCATCAAAACCTGGCGTTTTCAGAAGCTCTTTATAAGCTTTCACTTCTCGCTTAGATGGAGCAGGTTCACCATGATGTTGGTGCGGCTCTTTTTCTTTTTTAGGTTCAGGTCGAGACTCTATCCACTCTTGGCGAGGCGAGCCTGTAAAACTGGTTTCGCGATCCGACGAGCCTCTGCTAGACGATGAACCTCGGTTAGCTGGTGAGCTATAACGCTGCCCACCATCATTAACGCTGTGTTGAGGCTTATCAAAAGCGTGCTCTGATTCTGCTTTTCTTGGGTAGGCTGGCGTTTGCTCAATAGCATATCTTTCACTATCAGATACTTGAGATTGTTCTGAACTGCTCGGCATTGTGCTTTCAGGCTCTGAGAAACTGGCAATCGCTCCGATACCCGAATTCGAGCTATCTTGCTGATGATGTATCACTTCTGACTGATGAAACGCAGACTGCTTGATCGGTGCTGCATCAATTTGTTTGCTTTGGGCTAAGCCATCACTCAAGGCTTGGTAGATGAAGTCGTGTACAAGGCGGGCTTGATGAAAACGCACTTCATGTTTTGCAGGATGAACATTCACGTCCACCTGATGTGGGTCTAGCTCGATGAACAAAACATACGTCGCGAATTGGTCGGGGCGCAAGCTAGTTTCGTAGCTTTGACGAATCGCATGATTGATCAGCTTATCGCGCATCATACGACCATTCACATAACAGTATTGAAGATCGCTTTGTTGTCTTGCTCCTTCAGGCGTGGTGATCCAGCCATGAAGTTTTAAGCCTTGATGCTCAAGTTCGATCTTAAGCATATGGCGAACAAAAGGATTGCCACATACAGCTGCGATGCGCTTTTCGGCTTGAACTTGTGTTTTTGCAGCGCGGTACTGACGAATCATTTTACCGTTATGACGAAGGTTAATCGTCACATCAAAACGGCTCAATGCAATGCGTTTAAGCAGCTCATCGATATGCGTGAATTCAGTTTTCTCGGTGCGTAAGAATTTACGTCGTGCCGGAGTATTGAAGAACAGATCCAATACCTCAACCGAGGTGCCAATGGGATGCGCTGCTGGCTGCAGTTTCACCTGCATATCACGACCTTCACTATGTGCAGCCCAAGCTTGATCCTGAGTCGTAGGACGTGAAGTCATAGTTAGGCGGGCAACAGAGCTAATACTCGCCAGTGCTTCACCTCGGAAACCTAGGCTGACGATCGCTTCAAGGTCATCAAGAGTATGAATTTTAGAGGTAGCATGACGGCTTAATGCCAAGGCAAGCTCATCTTTAACAATGCCCTTGCCGTTGTCACGAACGCGGATCATCTTAGCGCCACCTTTCTCGATATCGATATCGATACGTGTCGCACCAGAATCCAAACTGTTCTCAACCAACTCTTTCACAACAGAAGCAGGTCTTTCTACCACTTCACCCGCTGCGATTTGGTTAGCTAGCCGAGCTGGCAGTATTTTGATCGTCATATGTATAGCTACCTTACTGCCATTTATAGAAGCACTTCTCACGTTTGAGATTGCTTCTATGTTCTAAACATTACTTCAACATTAGCCAACTATTTGTGCGGAATAATCAGCACTTGGCCAATGGCCAACTCATCGGAACGTAGTCTGTTTGCTTGACGGATACTGTTGACGCTCACGCCATATTTCGAAGCAATCTTGCCAAGATAATCGCCTCTTGCGACTTTATGTTTACGTAGAGGTATATCTTTTACTTCAACCGTAATACGTAACTTTTGGCCTACTCTCACGGTTTCTGATTTCAAGCGGTTCTCACGTTTAATGCTTGCTACCGATACTTTGTAACGGCTAGCTATCTTGCCTAAGTACTCTCCAGACTTAACCGTGTGTGTCAGCGTTTTACGGCTTGTTGTGGTAGCCGCTTGTGAACCCGAGCTTGGAATTTTTAGAATTTGCCCTACCGCTAAGCTCGTCGACTTCAAACCATTCAACTTCAATAATGCTTGTGTAGACGAGCCGTACCTCTTCGCAATCACAGACAATGATTCACCACGCTGTACTTTGTGCTGACTGGTAGAGTTAGAAGATGCCGCCGCGTTAGAAATAACAATCCCTTCTGGTGGATTCGCTTTCAAATATTTAACGACCGCTTTGGTCACAGCCCGCGCAAGTTTGTCTTGATGCGAACGTTGGAAAAGAAGCTTCTCTTCGGTCGGATTCGAAATAAAGCCCGTTTCTACAAGTACCGATGGAATTTGTGGTGAACGTAACACTGCCAAGCTGGTGTTAATCGGCTTACTGTTATGCAGTTTTGCGACCTTACCCATTTCAGAGAGAATGGTCGTTGCCAGTTTATAGCCCTCTTTTTGAGAGTGGCTAAACTGCAAATCAAGCAGGGTTTGGTTGACGTTTTTATCTGCAATATTGCCAGTAAACGCAGCACCGCTGCCGCCCAGCAATTCTGACTGCTTCTCTTTGTTCTCAATCCAACGGGAAATCTCAGTATTTGCCCGTCGAGTATTCAACACGAACACCGAACCACCTCTTGGTTGAGGCGTCGTAAAGGCATCGGCGTGAATAGAGATCAAGAGGTGTGCTTCGTTCTCACGAGCAATTGCAACACGTCTGTTCAGGTTTACAAAGTAATCAGCATTACGTGTTAAACGCGTTTTGATTCCTGGAACTGCATTTAACTGCGCAGCGATCTTTTTCGAAATACTAAGAGTCGCATTCTTCTCATATTTACGAGATGGGCCAATGGAACCAGGATCTTCACCACCGTGGCCTGGGTCAATCACAATCAGAACATCACGCTGACGCTTAACTTGATTGAGGTTCTTACTCACTGTTGGCTTACTCGGCGTTGATGTTGCTTTGCCTTTACTTGCCGCACCATGAGGCAAGTCGATCACCAAGCGATGTCCGTACTGACCACCAGGAGTCGGACTGAGTTTAAACAACTCTGCTTTAGACGACTTCTTTAACTCAAAAACCAAGCGATACGTGTTTTTGTCTGGCGGTGAGCTTTTACGAATCTTAGATAGAACGGGGCTGTCTTTCACCACGACCGGTAACTTAGTTGCAAGGTTGGTCTTTTTTAAATCAACAACCAAGCGACTCGGGCTACTCAGGGTGAAATAGCTGAAATCCGCTTCTGATTTTAAATCGATAACCACACGAGTTTCTTCTGGAGAAGGCCAAACCCTTAAACTCTTTAGTGAGTTTGCAGAAACAAGTGAAGAAAACAATATAGAAAAAACAGCAGCCAACATAGCTACTGCTGAAATAAGGCGTCTAGAAATCAACATAACTCCAACTGACTAAGTAAGCGCTGTCCGTATTCACTGTTAGCGGTTAAAGAAACAATGCGGTGATCGTCTTGGTAACGAATATCAATATCCAAATCAGCTTCTGGTAGCATTCCATAACCTTTCTCTGGCCATTCAACCAGACAGATAGCATCTGGCGTGAAGTAGTCACGAATCCCCATAAACTCTAATTCTTCAGGATCGGCTAGGCGATAAAGATCAAAATGGTACACCTGCCAATCGGCAAGTTGATAAGGTTCAACGAGAGTATACGTTGGGCTCTTTACATTTCCTTGATGGCCAAGTGCTTTTACAAAACCACGACTGAAGGTCGTTTTACCTGCGCCAAGATCACCATGCAGATAAATAGTTGTCTGCTGTGAGCAAAGATTAGAAAGCTCCGTTCCTAATTGAATCGTTGCTTGTTCATCTTTCAAAGTAAATTGTTTCGTGCTCATGAATACGTTCTCTAAAAATCGATCGTTGACTATATAAAAATCAAAAGAACAAGAATAGTAAACCGTGATGCTTTTGGGAGACAAGCACTCAAGTGTAAGTTCTATGAAAAATACTGATCAAAACACGTCTGTTCTGGTCAATACCACTAAGATCCGTTAAGATCCGCCCCCATTTTTGCCGAACCTAATTTTAATTAGCCTTATCTCTAATTGTAAAACAGAGAAAATAAGAATTAAGAATTAAGAATGAAGCCATGAATCTAGACCATCTTGCTGAAAAAATTAAAATCTGGGGAAAAGAACTAGGCTTTCAAAAAGTTGGCATCTGCGATGTTGATTTAAGTGAACATGAAGCCCCTCTTCAAGCATGGCTAGATGCTGGCAACCACGGCGAAATGGATTGGATGGCTCGACATGGGATGATGCGTGCTCGTCCCAATGAACTTCACCCTGGCACCATTCGAGTGATCAGCGCCCGAATGAACTATCTACCACCAGAAGCTCAGTTTGCCTCTAACCTAAGCGATACCACTCAAGGTTATATCAGCCGTTATTCTTTAGGCCGCGATTATCACAAATTGTTCCGCAACCAGTTGAAAAAGCTGGGACAAAGAATCGAAAAGGAAGTCGAAGGTTTAGACTCACGTCCTTTCGTGGATTCAGCGCCCATTTTGGAACGACCGCTCGCTCAAAAAGCAGGGTTGGGCTGGACAGGTAAACACTCATTAATTCTTGATAAAGACGCTGGCTCTTGGTTCTTCCTAGGAGAATTGTTAGTTAACATACCTCTTCCAACAGATGAACCCAGTGTCGATGAGTGCGGCAAATGCACCGCATGTATCACCTCTTGTCCAACGGGCGCCATTATTGCTGATGGCGTAGTGGATGCTCGAAAATGTATCTCGTACTTAACCATTGAATATGATGGTGTGATCCCGGAAGAGTATAGAGACGCAATTGGTAATCGTATTTACGGTTGCGATGACTGTCAGTTAGTTTGCCCGTGGAACCGCCATGCCGAACTCACTGAGCAAACAGACTTCCACCGCAGAGAAGACTTCCGAGAGGCAGACCTTGTTTCACTTTCAAGTTGGGATGAAGCTACCTTCCTAAAGAAGATGGAAGGCTCAGCGATAAGACGTATTGGACACACCCAATGGTTACGCAATATCTTTGTTGCTATGGGCAATGCGCCATTTCAACAACGCATTGTTGAAACACTGGAATCTCATCGAGGCAACAACGAAATGCTGGATGTGCATATTGAGTGGGCTTTAAATAAACAACTACAACAGTTACCCAATGCTAGCAGCATGCAAGAAGATAGCTCTACGCAGAAAAATAGTTGTGTGCAAAAAGATAGCAGCAAAATCCTCACCAAAAAGCACAGGCTAATACGCATCGTTGAGAAAGGGCTACCAAGAGACGCCTAACCCCTTAGGCATCAACGATTGGCAGGCCAATCCACACCAACAACCCACCATACAACACAACTCGTTGCACATAATTTTCGAACAATGTTTGACCTTGTTCTCAATTCTAACAATGTGGAAAAAATTCAGAACTCTCGTAAACTTCCGACACCCACGTAAAGTTAAACACAGTACCGATAAATGATTAAGATCAAAAAACAACAAGTTAACGATCTTTTATCAAATTCAAGGCAAGCATTCAACCTGATAAAAAACAATGAGTTACGATCGGCGCAATTCAGCTAATATACTGAAAACAAGAAAGATCTTTTAGAGAAATGTAAAGAATCAGGTCTGAAATAACTTTATCAACCAAGTTATCCACACTTGATACTTTGTGGATAAGTCTGTTTATAGATATGAAAAACCTCAAGTATCTGCTTCAGAGACCTGATGTTTACTAGCATTCTTGTTGCTAACAAAAATTTAAGACAAAAAAATATCCACCATAATGGAGGATTATTTGCTTTTTGGGGGGATTATGCTTCGCAGCATTAAAGAAAGAGCGTGACCGATAAGGTCGTCTTTAAACACTGTGATTTAAAGAGTTTTGTTTACCATGAAAAGTAAACTGGAGCGATACATCGGGTTCGAACCGATGACCTCAACCTTGGCAAGGTTGCGCTCTACCAACTGAGCTAGTATCGCATAAGCTAACCGTTCATCTTTTCTGCTACAAAGCATCAAATCAACGTTCAACTGTAATGTGGTTGCGGGAGCCGGATTTGAACCGACGACCTTCGGGTTATGAGCCCGACGAGCTACCAAACTGCTCCATCCCGCGTCCGGATGCATTGTTTAAG
>NZ_JBFRKT010000089.1:0-242 GCF_041469545.1 Vibrio sp. 10N.286.49.C3 | reverse complement strand
CAATTCATTACCATTCTGTTCCTATTTATTTAAGAAGAGAGGGTAATAGCTTTAGAATTACATGTTCATGTTTACATGAATATTAGTTTTGAAGTCAGTATTCGTTGAGTCACAAAATCTTAAATTGAAGAGTTTGATCATGGCTCAGATTGAACGCTGGCGGCAGGCCTAACACATGCAAGTCGAGCGGAAACGACAACATTGAATCTTCGGAGGATTTGTTGGGCGTCGAGCGGCGGACG
>NZ_JBFRKT010000088.1:0-1101 GCF_041469545.1 Vibrio sp. 10N.286.49.C3 | reverse complement strand
CATACAACCCGAAAGGGTCTCTGTTTTACTTTCGCTTTCCTTCTTATTTTCACTTTTAAAAAGTGAAGACAAACAGGAGCGAAAACAAACTAGTATGGCAACTAACCAAGGTTTTTGGTTGTCATCAAGAAGGGTTAATTCTTGATAACTGTTTGCCGGACTCAATTTACTTTTTGTTTCCACTTTTTAATAAAAAGTAGAATCAAAAAATGAACAATCATTTCTGATCATTCGAATACAAGACACTTGAATGTGTTTGTTGTGTTTATACCGTTCTTAATAAATAAGAGCAGATAAACATTGAGAACTTTTAAATTTGATTTAAATAACTTCGTTATTTAAATCAGTCAGCTTTCCAAATTGTTAAAGAGCAAGAGTTTTTCAAGTTTTAAACTTTCAAAACCATTTTTAAAAACTCTCTTCAGACTTTTGTCATCAAAGAATATTTAAAGATGGTGGGCGATACCGGGCTCGAACCAGTGACCCCCTGCTTGTAAGGCAGGTGCTCTCCCAACTGAGCTAATCGCCCATGATAGTTTCTTTTGTCTTCACTTTTTAAAAAGTGAAAATAAAAGCCATCCTTACATGGAGAAAGAATGGTGGAGCTATGCGGGATCGAACCGCAGACCTCCTGCGTGCAAGGCAGGCGCTCTCCCAGCTGAGCTATAGCCCCATATTTTTATTTCCTTGGGAGGAAATGGTGGGCGATACCGGGCTCGAACCAGTGACCCCCTGCTTGTAAGGCAGGTGCTCTCCCAACTGAGCTAATCGCCCCAAATTTTATTTCCTTGGGAGGAAATGGTGGGTCGTGCAGGATTCGAACCTGCGACCAATTGATTAAAAGTCAACTGCTCTACCAACTGAGCTAACGACCCTTTTTACTTCTTGAAGGAAGTGGTATCCCGTAGGGGAGTCGAACCCCTGTTACCGCCGTGAAAGGGCGGTGTCCTAGGCCTCTAGACGAACGGGACACTGCAATTCATCTCTACTTTAAAAGTAGAAACAAACTTCGAAGAACCTTGGGAGTTCTTCTTCTCTTTGCTTTTCTAAACCTAATCAATCTGTGTGGACACTTGTCGTGAGTATCTTCGTATAAGGAGG
>NZ_JBFRKT010000087.1:0-301 GCF_041469545.1 Vibrio sp. 10N.286.49.C3 | reverse complement strand
AGTAGGACATCGCCAGGCTCCAAATTTATTTTCACTTTTTTAAAAGTGAAGACAAAAGTTCGACTTTGTCTATTTAATAGACAAGTCACCATAGAGTTCTAAGTTTTCTTAGTATTTTATGTTGACTTTCAAAGTGGAAAGCGTATTATACGCGTCCTGCTTAAGTGCTAAGGCACTGAAAGCAAAGCTCTTTAACAATTTAAACCTATCAATCTGTGTGGGCACTCGTTGATGAATATCAAAACGTTTTATCGTTAGATAAAACAGATTCTTCGGAATCAAAATTGATTTCAATGAACTG
>NZ_JBFRKT010000086.1:0-1885 GCF_041469545.1 Vibrio sp. 10N.286.49.C3 | reverse complement strand
GTGGATAACCCATTTGTTTCCCCTTTGAACATGGATGGCAGCTAACGCCTGCATAACACGTTTGCTACGATACAGACTTAACTGAATTTTACTGCCTTAACCACTGAAACTAAAGGCAAACTGACAACGCCGAGTGTAGCAAATCGTGTTGATGCATTTGTTATGAGTATTACTTAAATGGGCTAAGATCGATACCCTCTAACTCACAAACAGCCATGATTGTTGGATGTGATGATAAACGATTTAGATAAGCTGACAGATGCTCAAAACTTAATGGCGATTTCTTAATTGGTAAACACCACCCAGAAAGCATAAATAAGAAGAAATCACAGGCTGAAATTTCATCGCCTAAAAGGTATTTATTACCCTCAAGTTGATCATTAATTACGGATAGTGAGTCACCAATTCGATCATCTTGCGCTGCAACCACATTTGGAATAGTACTTTCATCATTTGTATGTCGATGTGGATAATATCGAACCATTAACTCAGCTTGAAGTGTATTATTCAAGTACGCTAACCATTGGAAAAACTGAGGTCTACTTTTGCTCCCAAACTGAGGGAGCAAACCATGCTTAGGGTTTTGCTCACAAAGATGAATACAAATCGCAGAGCTTTCAAAGATTGCCATTCCATCGTCAATTAATGTAGGAATTCTACCCGCTGGATTCAATTTTAAATATTCAGCTGATTTGTGGAAGCTCGATTTCCTATCAACTAACAACAATTGATAGTCTAATTCCATGAAATGTAATAAGAAGTGCGGAGCTAAACTCGCGTTGTTTGGGTAATAATATAACTGATACAAAATGACTTCCTTTTCTTAATCCACAAATACTCATAACGCCAAGCTAAGCTGTGAGTGAACGTGTGCTATGTTTGAGCGTTAGCGAGTTCGGCACGCGTTCGCGAATCAGTCTTTAGCGCCTTGTTAGCCCTTTTGCCAAATTTGGTACGTATAATCAATATTTGAACTAAATCGCTGTTCAAAAACTAGAGTCAAATCTCTTGGTAGTTCAGGGAAGAAAATATCACCAGAGATATGTTTATGAATTTTTGAAATATGAATTGTGTCCACTTGCGTAATGAGTGACTTATATATTTGACCACCACCAGACACAAACGCATGCTCGGTTACTGTTTCTAAATAACCCAAGGCGTCTTCAACACTTTTGAAATATAAAACATCAGGATCGTTCGATGTAGATGGAGAACGAGAAATAACCGCATATTTACGGTTTGGCAGTTTTCCCATTGATTCAAAAGTTTTACGGCCAAGTAGCAACCATTGATTAAAAGTCATTGCCTTAAACAACAGCTGCTCACCCTTAACAATCCAAGGTATATCCAGGCCAGAGCCAATTACTCCATTTTCAGCTACCGCTGCCATCAATGATAATTTCAAATTTATCTCCATAGGGCTAACGCCCAATTAAGTAGCTGACAACGCTACCGATATACTCAAACTTAACACCGTAATCACTGAAGCTAAAACGAGTTGAAAATGCCAAGCGTTGACAGTCTGCTTAAATTGCTTGTTATAAAGCGAACTCTGCGTTTAACGACTTTTCTAGCCACATGGAGCTAATGTACTGACCATTTTTCTTTGCGTACTCATTAAAAACACCAACCTCTCTAAACCCGAAACGTTTATGTAGAGCGATTGAGGCGTCATTTGGCAACGCAATACCTGACAATACTCGATGGATACCGTACGTGTGAATAGATGAAAACAGTTGAGAATACAGCTTTGAACCTAAACCTTTACCCTTGGCTGCTTGCGCCAAATAAACAGTTACTTCCGCTGTTTCTTCAAATGCGGACATCGCTCTGTACTGCTGGGAACACGCAAAACCAAGTAGAATTTCATTTTCAGTAGCCACAT
>NZ_JBFRKT010000085.1:0-225 GCF_041469545.1 Vibrio sp. 10N.286.49.C3 | reverse complement strand
TTCATTTTCAGTAGCCACATAGAGTTGATACTTACTATCTCGTGAGAACTGTGAAAACCATTGTTGTCGATTTTCTAACGAAAATGGGGATTCTTCAAAACGTGCATTTGTATGTTCAATATAGAAATTAAAAATATCAGTGATACCCGCTACATCCGAAAATTTTCCGGTTCTAATGTTCACGTAAAATCCTTTCTATGCGTGCTTTATAACGCCCTGTTAAGG
>NZ_JBFRKT010000084.1:0-2853 GCF_041469545.1 Vibrio sp. 10N.286.49.C3 | reverse complement strand
ATGTGGCTACTGAAAATGAAGTTCTACTTGGTTTTGCGTGTTCCCAGCAGTACAGAGCGATGACCGCATTTGAAGAAACAGCGGAAGTAACTGTTTATTTGGCGCAAGCAGCCAAGGGTAAAGGTTTAGGTTCAAAGCTGTATTCTCAACTGTTTTCATCTATTCACACGTACGGTATCCATCGAGTATTGTCAGGTATTGCGTTACCAAATGACGCCTCAATCGCTCTACATAAACGTTTCGGGTTTAGAGAGGTTGGTGTTTTTAATGAGTACGCAAAGAAAAATGGTCAGTACATTAGCTCCATGTGGCTAGAAAAGTCGTTAAACGCAGAGTCCGCTTTATAACAAGCAATTTAAGCAGACTGTCAACGCTTGGCATTTTCAACTCGTTTTAGCTTCAGTGATTACGGTGTTAAGTTTGAGTATATCGGTAGCGTTGTCAGCTACTTAATTGGGCGTTAGGTAGTCAATTGAGTTTGGAGTAATAATGAAAAGAGTATTATTGTTAGGGGCTGGTTTTTCCTATGAATTAGGAATGCCTTTAGCATCAGAACTAACTCAAGTCTTTCTTGGTGTTTTTACTGAGAGTTTTGCGAATAAACTTGTGGAACGACTCGCTATGAATGAGCCATTTGGTTCAGATAGACCAGTTAACTTGGAAGCTATGAAAGAAGTAATGAATCTGGTTCATGACTACCAACGTCAAGGCGGTAACAACTATGAAGAGCTGTTAGCGAATATACAAAACTTAAAGAAGCAGCCCGGAAAAACACTTTCAGATACAGACTCCTATCATTATATGTTTGGCGTTTTTTACTCAGTAATTCATGAAATCTTGAATTTTTATCAAATAGTTACATATTCAAAGATCTATCCACAGACCTTTGCTAGTTTTAGAAAGCTAGCAGCATTATGCGCTAAAGATGAAACATGGGTGTTTACCTTGAATCATGATATGTACCTTGAGTGTTTAGCGTTGGATTTGAATATTCCAATCACCTACGGTGATGGTAATAAAATTACCTTTCCGAAGAGCAACAAGGAAATGGATAATCTAATTCATTTTACTTACTCAAACAGAGAACAATTAGGTGCTAGCAAACACCAAATGTTCTTTGAAAAAGAACGTGGGATCAACCTAGTAAAACTGCATGGTGGCTTATCTGAACTTCAATATAAAGATGGTTCTCAATTATTGAATCAGTCTTTATCGTTGAGTCATTCGGTGGAGTTAATGAAAAACTTCACGAATATTCAAAGTATGTGTTACTACAAAGGTGACTCCCTTATCCCAAGCAGCAAAGATAAAGTTGTTTCCAATTTGGACGGAGAGTTAGATATTTTAGTCCAGTCAATGCTTACTGGTGGAAGTAAGTACAGTCTAACGACTAACGAAAAGCAAGGGGAAGAAAAGCTCAAGTTGCTAGTTGATAATATATCTAATGCCTCTGAGCTAGTTATTATTGGGTATGGCTTTGGTGATAAACATATTAATTATCGGCTATCTAATGCAATGGTTCTGAATCAGAATCTCAAGATCACTATCGTTGACCCAATTAACAAGCCAACTCCAGAAATTCTTGAGCAATTTAACTATGATAGACGGATTAAAGTTGTGACGTGTGGCGCTCCTCAATGGTTGGAATACTTTGAAAATGAAACTTGGAGCGCTGAGGTCACTGAGTTTTTAGAAAAGAGTAAGGGTTTAAGGCAAGCAGTTTTTGAGGAAGTAAAAGCGACGTATTGTCGTTCAACTACCTAACAAAGCGTTTAAGACAGATTCCCAACGCATGGCATTTTTCATTCCATCGTTGGGTTTTGTGTTTACGGTGGTATGGTTAGGTTTAGTGGTGGCGTTGCTCACTACTTAACGCGGCGTTAGGTGTTAAGGCTGCGTATAGTATGGTTAGCAACTCTATGACATTTGAGGGGATGTATGGATTCTTTTATGGAAGATGTAGTAACTGCGATAAATAACATAAGTGAGTATTATTATAATGTTCCAGATGTTTATCATGACGGAGAAAAGGTAGTCGAAACAGATGTAATTAAGACTTATGAATTAAATTTTGTTAATGCTTTTTCAAATCAATTTTCAAAAATTACTGGTGATAATCAAGAATATAAAAGATTCAATATGGAAGTTGAAATTCCTAAGAGTTTTATGTGGCCTCAAGACGCAGATGGTTCAATCAAAGCAACTTGGCAGGAGCTAAAAAAGGAGTTTTCTGACGTTGACATGGATAAAAAATTTTTAACTAAACCTGATTTTATATTTCATGCAGATCGAAATAATGATTCATATGAAAATCAGAAGCTTATAGTTGAAGCTAAGGTTAATTCTCAAGCGCCAGTAAATGAAATATACAAAGATATTTTTCATACACTTATTTACGCTAATAAATACAACTTTCAATATAGTGTTGTATTAATGATTAACTACAAAAAAGACACATGGATTACGAAATATAAACAGTACTTAGAAAATGGGTATTACATTGGTCAAAAAACAAAACATAAAAATATCTATGTTATATTTAAATATTCATACAATTCTAATGTGGAAGTTATAAAGTTATCAGATCTCTTTAAGGAATATACAGTCACAAGCTCTTGTGAAAATATTGTTTGCTTGAACTGTGGTTCCCCAATGATAAAAAGAGTTGCTCGTTCTGGTTTCAATATAGGCAATGAGTTTTGGGGGTGTAAAACATTTCCCCAATGCCGAGCAGTAATCAACATAGAAAATACCTAACAAGTTAATTAAACGGAATAAAAACAGTTGGTCATCGCTTCGCGATTTTAACCAACCATTTTTATCCGCTTATTAAGGCGTTATATGAAAAGATAG
>NZ_JBFRKT010000083.1:0-5981 GCF_041469545.1 Vibrio sp. 10N.286.49.C3 | reverse complement strand
TAGAGCCGAAGACTCATAAAGCGACATTTGCCTTGCTACTTCACTCGCTTTAGTCAACGCTGACAATTCCTGTGAGGGCATCTGCCTTGCCATATCATCAAAACATAGTGCCTCAATCGTTTTTGAATTTTTATTACTTTCAGTCACTTTTTCACCAATAAATAGATGAACTCAAATAAAATCTAACGCCCAATTAAGGTGTGAGGCACGCAATACCAATGCTACCGCATACCACCTAAATCACTAAAACCAACGCATAGCAAAAATGCCACGCGTGCCGAATCACTCTTAAATTGTTTGTTAAATTTAAATCACACGATATGGGATATCTGAATACGTTACCTTAACATCTAATCCTTTGGACTTAAGGTACATGGTCAATCCCTCCATGCATTCACCTTGAAAATTAGAAGGTCCAATTTTTATTTCTTTGATTGCTTCAATTGGAAAGTCAATTTTCAGAAACGGAATGAGAAAGCTTTGCTTGGGGCGAAAAGATACACTTTCTGTATTAACTAGCTGTAATGAAGGCGACTTATTTATTTGTTGAGTTCGTATCCCATCCAACTTACGGTGACCATAAGAAAACAGCCTAACCTCAGCTTCCTCTGAAAATGATGGATTCTTTGTTCTGGCTAAAAACGTTAGAATTTCTAGGAACGTATTTTCATGCAAAATGGTTTCATGCAACGTTCCACCCATTTTATCCAAATTTTGTAAAGTAGCCTTAGCAATAACATCTGCCACATAGTCCGTATGCTTCGCATCGTAGCAACAATCTTGCAGGTATCTAAAGTTTGCATGACCTTTTCTGCCACACAACGTCGCTTCCAAAGTGGCTTTGTCAAAACCAATACTAACACCACCCTCTTTAGGACAATAACTACGCCACTGGGATAACAAGTCACTCTCTTTTGAGAATGATGTAGAGTAGATCATGACTTCTTTAACATGAGAAATGAGCTGTTGGGTAATGTCTTGAGAGTATTGACCCGCGGCTCCAATGTAAGACTCTAGCTTGCTTTCTAGAATATCAAGCCCCTGGTAATACTCTTGCTCATCGTTCATAAACGAATGGGCACTTAACCAAAACTGCTTGTTTTCAATCAAGCTTTGGCATGCACCAATATCTGTATAGTGATAAATTACATCTGACACTGAGTTTTCCTGATTAAATTTAACGCCGCATTAAGGTGTGAGCGACGCTTGGCTATACTTGAGCGAAGCGAAACTGCCAAGCGTTGCGAATCACTCTTAAATGCTTTGTTATGTGATTTTAACAAGCCTCTACTTCTGGCATCTGTTCTTTTATGGCATTTTTAACTACATTGTCAGCCTGCTGGCTCAAAACCCTTGAAAGCCATTGCTCAAAATTAGCTAGCCGACAACCTTTTAAATTAGTGGCAGCCAACGCAAGTAATCCTTTATTATCAAAATGCTTCAAAAGTGCAGATAAGTCATGCTTAGTTACAGCATTCTGAATTTCCTGTCTCTTGCTATTTGAGATTGTAGAAATATCGAGTTCAGACAACTTTGAATCTAAAACCGTTGAAAGATCTTCAATGCTCTTTGCATCAGTTAAATCTACTTTCTTCAATGCCCTGTCTATACGACGCTTACTATGTCTCAGTACTACATCTTCGATTTTTTTATCACTGATACTATTTATAATTGAGGTGCAATAATGGTCATGCTTAGAAGTCAGATCTATGCCTGAATAACCCTCCAACTCTAAAATGGCTCGGCTAACTGACGGCAGCAAGAAAATATTTTCAACCTCCGATACAGGAGTAACTTTTATACCAAGTCCATCTAAGTACTCAATATCCTCACTGCTATAATCATCAGCGTCAACAATTCCGGAACATAACACACGAGTAAGTTCTGAATTCTGCCTCATTGTTACAACGGAATGGATTACTTGTTCACAAGAACCACGAGGAATCACAGTCCAATCAGGGTAACAACTACGGTACGTCATTAAATCAAGACTATTATAATTGCCCTCGACAAAGAGAATCGGTTTGCGACTTCCCATAATAAGAGTCACTAGTTGTTCGTCAAAACCTGTATCTTGAGGGATACAACCAATCTCCCAAAAAGGTTGAGGGTTATAGGAAGTAATTACATACTTATCTGCAACTCTACTCGATGCAAACTCAAGATCGTGAGTTATAAATAAAAATGCACAATCAGGACGTAGAGCTTCCAATTTGTCCCATAACTTGGACATTATTGACTTGTGAATATGCAATTCAGGTTCATCAAAAATTAATAGTGAACTCTCATCAGCTACGAGCACCTGCCCTAGTATATAAAACGTTGCACGCTCACCGTCGCTCATATCTGCCGCTGAATATAAGTTGTTGCTGTTACTGAGACTGACTTGAATATCATCACCAGTGATATGTAGCTCTCTATGAGGTAATAACTCCTGCCACGCTTCAGATAATACTTCAAACTTTGTTGCGACAGGTTCGCTTCGATCACCAGCCCTAGCTTTGTTATGTGTTTCCAAAGATCTATTTGTTTGCTCCGCAAACAATGCTTGCAATAGATAATCGAAGTCATTTAATAGGGAGACAGAGGCATTATTGTTCCAACGAGAACTAGCTCTGTGTGTCAGTTGAGCCCAATCTTGATCAGTACCTATTTTCAAGCCTCTGAGCGCTTGCCTTTGGCTAACTTTATTTACATTTGGGTTAAGGGATAACGCTCTATGGGCAGCAATTCGGTGAGCCTTATCTCCTATTTTCTCTTCAACATAGGTAGCCAACCGTGTTTTACCAGAACCATTTGCACCTACAATCATTGCAGATGAACCATTGTGAATCTCTATGCTTTTAACCCCATCTACAATCGGAATTTCAATAGTGAAAGACATTTTACCTCTCTATATATTCACCAATATTTACCAACTATGCTTAATCACATAACGCTCGCTTAAGTTGTGAGCAACGAAACCGAACTGGCTGCATTGCACCGTAAACACTAAACCAATTTGAATCAAAAATGCCATGCGTTGCGAATCAGCTTGAAGCGCTTGTTAGAACTGGGCTCACAGATATTGACTCACTCTTTGAAACTCAGCTAGAGCCAAACTATCAGCCTCGATATCGACTGGGGCTGATGACAATGGATACCAATGTACACTCTTAGCCTCCTGAGCTGAAATTTCACCATTCCAGCTCTCGACGAAATAATAGTGAATTAATTGCAACTCACTAGTTGGGTGATAAAGAGAGCAAAGGTACTTATACGATAATGGGCTTACATTTAATTCTTCTCTTACTTCACGGAGCAAAGCTTGAACCTGACTTTCATCACCGTCTATGTGCCCGCCAGGGATATTAATTTTACCTGCATCTGTTTCTTTCTGTTCACTACGCCTTTCAAGCAAGACGCTATCATTGTCTACCAGCAAAAAAGATACACATTCGTGCACAACCATCAAATTTCCTTATAAGTTCTAACGCCCGCCATAATACGCCACAACGCATTACGGTGATGTTGATAGACCACCGAAAACACCACAGCCAATTCAGACCTAGAATGCCGAGCGTTGGTGGTCGTATTGATGGCTTTGTTATGTTTATTTTTTATCAGTAACGGCGCTGATAGGCTTGATCATAAAACGTTTAGCGTACAGCGGTGACTCGTAGCGAGCCGGCGTTACTTTAACCGCTGAAGCGATGAGAGCTTCAATAGCTTGTGCTAATCCTTCTTCCTTATAGGCTATTGAATGATCATTATTGCTGTATGGGAGATCAGGATTAATTGTGATACATGGAACGGCCGGGTGCCCAATTTGCTCAAGGTACGCATGAAAAGCTCCTTGAGGAATAGCCATGCCGAACTCTCGCCAAGCATATTTTTTACCCCAGTAGTAACCATCTTCAGCTTTATGCGTTACACGAGTATCGTTCTTTTCCTTATTTACAGTATGCTTATCTAGAGCTTCTTGTTGTGCAAATAAGTAACTCAGCATAGGGTTAACACCCTGATTTTTTGCGACGCAAGATAGGTCTACAATCTTCTTTCCATTGTCGTCAATATGGAAGCCGATACTATAGTGCTCTCCTTCCTCTAGCTCAGGAGTACCGTTCGCTATAAAGGTGTAAATCGTATCGGTATTTTCAGGTGTAAATGTATGAGTGAACTTCCCATCACCATTTGCCGAAATGGTGTAATTGGTTACGATCAAGTCTTGTATTGTGTTTAGATCTCTTGATTTCATCGAATTGTTTCCTTTAATGCAAGCAGATACATTGCATATTAGGGCATAATCGATATTTTCAAGTCCTGAGATAAACATAACGCCGCATTAAGGTGTGAGTGGCGCTTGGCTATACTTGAGCGAAGCGAAACTGCCAAGCGTTACGAATCACTCTTAAATGCTTTGTTATGCCTTAGTACCCAACTTTATGCGTAAAACACCCTTTAACTTGCTTTTAACCGGGCTTACTAACTGTTCCCAATTGTGAGTTAGTTCAAACCAAAATTTTTCAAGATCTTTCGGTTGGTTCAAACTATTCAACTCCCCACTTAAATTTTCAGCATCTTTTTGTAACTGCTGTGCCCTTTTAAACGCTTGAACATAGTATTTTTCTATTGCATCGAGCGATTCAGTTAAGTCTTTCTCCAAGTCGCCATCAATGTAAATTGACAGTTTCTCTAACGTCTTTCTAGAATCATGAATATTTTCAAAAGATGAACTAAAGATCGTGAAAATTGAACTCAAACCTAGAAGGTACGTAGCCTTATTTAGTTCCGCCTCTTTGATCTTTGTAACAGTACAGATATCACTAATGCCGTCACCAAGGTTAATAATTAGCGAGTACAATTCTTTAATGGCTGCAACTCTATCCTGCTCATGGCGACTAAACTTTAAGCTATGCTCATAGCTTTCTTTGTCTAAGTCACTTTTAAAATTTTGCTGTTGTACTTGTAATTCATATAGATGTTTAGACTTTAGTTTTTCAAATTGATGATTAACTAACACTTTAGCTAAAAAAGCTACAATGCTAGCTCCTGCAAAACTACCAACTAGTATCGAGTTAATGATGTCCATATGAGTCCTAAAGATTTCGTAAGGCATAACGCCTGCATAACACGTTTACTACTATGCAATTATACTCAATATTGACGCCTTAAAACGAGAAACACCCGGCAACCTGAGATGCCGAGTGTAGTAAATCGTGTTGATGCATTTGTTATATTGCTAACTCAATATTCTTCGGGTATATAAAACCTTCAATAGTCATGATAGGCACATTTGAAGGATGGCATAGTATATCGTATTTTCCTATATTATTTTTAACTGAATACGAATCATCCAATTCAGCTACAATTTTCTTTGTTTTTAATTGTTCTATATTACGACAATGATCAGCTATGGTATTAGATATATTATAAACCGATTTATACATATCGAAACCAAGTTCATAAACTTTACCATCAAGCTTTAGACTAGGCTTATTACAACAAGCCTCCATGTTATTTAACAAATCAGAGCAATAATCAAAACATTCATGAATACTAGCCATTTCTTTAGCCACATAATCTAAGCTTTTTTGGTACTTTTTGTTATGCTTTGGCACTGTATTTTTGTCAATAAATGACTTAACACTTTTTGCAAATGTTTCAAGTGGAATAATCAGATGCTGCGAGTGACTAACAATAACATTTTTATCAACAGTTACAAATAATCGTATTTCATCAACATCTCCAACGTGATGAAAGTAATTTCGAATAATTCTTAACAACTTAAATTCAGGGTCGTTTTTAATATTACAATTAAACAACTCTTTTAACTTGTCAGCTGTAGAATGCAAGTTATTTAGATAAGTAAAGAGACTATTTATATCTCTATCTTCTGAATATCTAAAATCTAACAGTTCATATTGACTATGAAAATAACGATCTATAAATGTAAACTTTTCCATAAAACCTCAATTTGCAATATAACGCCTTGTTAAGTA
>NZ_JBFRKT010000082.1:0-1021 GCF_041469545.1 Vibrio sp. 10N.286.49.C3 | reverse complement strand
TGTCTAAAGAAAAATTTGAACGTACGAAACCGCACGTAAACGTTGGTACTATCGGCCACGTTGACCACGGTAAAACAACTCTAACTGCTGCTATCTGTACTACACTTGCAAAAGTGTACGGCGGTGTTGCTAAAGATTTCGCATCTATCGATAACGCTCCAGAAGAGCGCGAGCGCGGTATCACAATCGCAACTTCTCACGTTGAGTACGATACTCCTGAACGTCACTACGCACACGTAGACTGTCCTGGACACGCCGATTATGTTAAAAACATGATCACTGGTGCTGCTCAAATGGACGGCGGTATCCTAGTTGTTGCTGCTACAGATGGCCCTATGCCACAAACTCGTGAGCACATCCTACTTGGTCGTCAAGTTGGTATCCCTTACATCATCGTATTCATGAACAAATGTGACATGGTTGATGACGAAGAGCTACTTGAGCTAGTAGAAATGGAAGTTCGTGAACTTCTTTCTGAGTACGAGTACCCAGGAGACGACCTACCAGTAATTCAAGGTTCTGCACTTGGCGCTCTAAACGGCGAAAAGCAGTGGGAAGACAAGATCGTTGAGCTTGCAGAAGCACTAGATTCTTACATTCCACTTCCAGAGCGTGCTGTTGATCTACCGTTCCTACTTCCTATTGAAGATGTATTCTCAATCCAAGGTCGTGGTACTGTAGTTACTGGTCGTATCGAGCGCGGTATCCTACGTGTAGGTGACGAAGTAGAAATCGTTGGTATTAAAGAGACTACTCTTACTACTTGTACTGGTGTTGAAATGTTCCGTAAACTGCTTGACGAAGGTCGTGCAGGTGAGAACGTTGGTGCACTTCTACGTGGTACTAAGCGTGATGACGTTGAACGTGGCCAAGTACTTTCTGCTAAAGGTTCAATCAACCCACACACTAAGTTTGAGTCTGAAGTATACGTACTTTCTAAAGACGAAGGCGGCCGTCACACTCCTTTCTTCAAGGGTTACCGTCCACAGTTCTACTTCCGTACAACTGACGTAACAGGCGA
>NZ_JBFRKT010000081.1:0-29361 GCF_041469545.1 Vibrio sp. 10N.286.49.C3 | reverse complement strand
ATAAATACTTAAGCGTTATGTGAAAGGGGAAAAGTTTGAATCCATTTGAACTACCACAAGAAAGATTTAAAGCGAGGCGAGATTTGTTGAAATCTAGTGTTGAAGTCGTTTTGTCTGAGACATCAGAGTATATTTATGGTGAGTATCAACATCTTGAAAAACTGGAGCGTGCGGAGCTGTTTTGTAAATATGAACTAATGGAAGCCCCATCAGCAAGGGTTGATCATTTACAAAAAGTAGGCACTTTCCCTTGGATTGAAGCGGCTCATGAATTGGATTCGTGCTTAACGGTAATTTTTGAGGGAAACTACAAAAATGCGTTTGACTCCCTGAGAAGAGCTATTGAACTTGTAGTTACTGGTAGCTTTTTCGTTTTAGATAATGTCGAGAAAGAGAAGGCAAAGGAGTGGATGGAGTCTGATCGGTCTACTCCAAACTTTAAGCGTGCGTTGAAGGTTATTGAAGACGCTTGTCAATATAGTAGTTGTGATGGGGAAATATCATGGACTGAGTCATTATTGGGACACTATTGGGAACTATGCGATGTAATTCATGTTAAAGGGGTAAAGAATAGCTCAAGCGAAATATCACCTCGATACTCTTTTATTTCAGGGGTCAGTATTCCTCATTTTGACAAAAAAGCATGCAGTCTAAGCCTTTCTTACTATGTAAAAACCGTGGAGCTAGTGGCTTTAATGGTTGCGCTGAGCAACCCAGTACTATTGGTTGGGTTTGATTTGGAACGTAAGTTTGGTCTTAACGCTCCAATGTCTGGTTTTTATAATTCTTTTCAATCTGATAGGCTTATTAGCCTAATTCCAGATAGATTTAACGCCCTCATAAAGACGCTTATAGATAGTGACCCAAATATTGCATCAGTTAGCCAATGGTTTGATTCTCTACCTGACATAACAGAGGAAGAACTTGAGTTGCAAATGAAAAAACAAGACGAACTATTTGGAGTTTTCACATAACAAACGACTATGGCGTCAATGATTAATTTTTGGCAGTGTTTTCATCCCACATGGCGCCATCTCTCAGCATAGAGTTAAGAGTCACAACCATCTTTCGAACACACGCGATTATTGCGACTTTCTTAGGCTTTCCGGCAGCTACAAGTCGAGCATAAGTTGCTTTGAATACGGGGTTACATTGCATGGCTGACATCATTGCCATATATAACACTGTGCGTACTTGCGCTCGACCGCCTTGGATCACGCGCTTACCTTTGTAGCGCCCACTTTCGCGTGTTATTGGAGCGACACCAATTAGTGATGCCGCTTGTTTATTTGTGATGTAGCCAAGTTCTGGTACGTTGCTAATTATTGATGCAGCGGCAATGTTTCCTATTCCAGGGACGCTCTGCAATATTGTGTTTTTAGCCTGATATTCAGGGCTATCTTCAATGAGTTTAACGAGCTTTTCTTCTAACTTGGTGATTTGATTTTTTATCGTGGTTAGCATCGGTTTGATAGTCGGATGGAGAGAAGCGGGAAGTATCTGGATTCGGTTCTTTTCCATGGTTTGCATGGATAACAACTGGTTTCGGCGAATGACTAAGTCACTCATTAGGCGTATGTTTTTTGGCTTTATGACAGTAAGAGCTGGTTTGATTGCTTCTCCATAGTGAGCAATCAATTCTGCATCTAAACGATCATTTTTGGCTCTGCGGCCAATAGCACCAGCGAACCGTTTTATGTGGACAGGGTTTGCTCTGACAATAGGTAATTGAGCCTCTGCACATGCAAGAACAAAAGGCATTTCTAATCGGCCTGTTGCTTCAATAACGATTCGTTCAGGACTGTGACTCTTAATCGTTTTGAGTGCTTTTTTGATGCCTTTATCATTGTTCTCTACTGAGAAAAATAGGTCTAGTGGCCTGATGTGGATGTCTAATTGTGTTTTGCCGGTATCAACTCCAACGTTGATGCTTTGATTGATTTTGGTATTCATAATAAGCTAACTCATGCTTGCGTAATGCGGGTTCGAGACCCAGTCGACTATTCGAGGTTTATGCTTGAAGTCCTATGTAGCGTTCATGTTTGTTATCGGTCTCTCGATAGAGGAGCCAGCGTTTAAACGAACTACTACATAGAAAGCTTTAGTTGCAGCTAAAGCCTGGGTCTCACATTACCCGATTGGAGTGCTTATTATCCATACAAGCATTTAAGAGTGATTCGCAACGCTTGGCAGTTTCGCTTCGCTCAAGTATAGCCAAGCGCCGCTCACACCTTAATGCGGCTACATGGATTCCCCCGGTTGTCAAACATCCGCTAAACTTATGTTGATGGGTTTTGGACTGCCGCTCTACATTCGGCCTACTTATCGACGATTCGCATACGTCGTGGCCCTGATGACTTGCGCGACTGCGGTGCCTTATTCGTTAGATGACATCTAGTGTGTCCGCCGCATTAACAGGCTCTCCGCAAGTGGTCTTAACCTATCTCCATCATTAGCGTCTGCAATGACCCGGTGGGTTTAACTCTTTATACTGCTTAGGTTTCTACTTAAGCAGCATAGTTTTCATATTCGGTTTGATTGTGTAAAAGCGACCATATAATTCGTGCGTTCTTCGCGGCAAGTGCCACTATCGCTCGGTTCATTCCTCTTCGTTCTAGAACGCCTCGACACCACTGACTTAGCTTATCTTGCTTGTCGCCAAGGTTGGCAATGACTGTCCTTGCCCCGTGAACTAATAGTGTTCGCAAGTATTTGTCGCCGTGTTTGGTTATCCGACCTAAGCGAGGCTTTCCTCCCGTCGAATATTGCTTTGGTACGAGTCCTAGCCAAGCAGAGAAATCACGGCTTTTATCAAATTGAGAACCATTGCCTATCGAAGCAAGTATCGCAGTAGCGGTTTGCGGTCCAATGCCACGAACCTTCATCACTCGTTGAACATTAGCGCTGACCTTAGCAAAAGACTCGAAGACTTGTTCAGTATCGGCGATACGTTGATTCAACTCTCCAAGGTGGTGATAAGCATCGGCAATCACCGTTCTTGCGAGATGTGGCAGTTCATTTTCTGCATCTTCAAGCATTAAGGGAACGTGTTTCATTAATGAAGAGCGGCCAACAGGAATGATTAACCCGAACTCAGAGAGTAGGGCGCGCATGCGATTCATAAGCGCGGTGCGCTCACGAACCCAATGCTCTCTCATTCTATGTACCGATAAGATGGCTTGTTGCTCGGGGGATTTTACGGGTACAAAGCGAGTTGATGGACGCTGAACAGCTTCGCATATGGCAACAGCATCATTAAGGTCGTTCTTTCCTTTAGTTCGATAAGGAATGACGTATTTAACGGCCATAATGCGGGCGTCGTGCCCAAGTTTATTGAGTGTTCTTGCCCAATAATGTGCACCACCACACGCTTCAACGCCTATACGCATGAGTGGCATATTTGCTATTGTAGTCAGTAGTTTAGAGCGAGTTACCGACTTATGAAGTATGACCTTACCATTTTGGTCTACGGCATGAAGACTGAAGTGGTTTTTAGCTAGGTCGATACCGCAGAAATAAGAATAATCAGACATGGTGCCTCCGATGTATTTAAGTGCCACATAAGTGTGGCAATTCCTTGGGAGGGGGATACATGTCATTCGTTAAGTCTCATCAGTTTCACATTCAGGAGAGAAAGAGTTGAAGGTTTCAGAGCTTACTTTAAATGCAATAAAGTCTTACATTACTGGCGATGGGGCTCCTACTCCATATATGTCTGGACCAGAGCTCATTAAATTTTTCAATGCTTTCGGGCTATTAGATGAATATACCCGAGAGGGCCTCCCAAATGCATGGTCTAGAAATGAATATGCCTATGAGCGGCTGAAGGAGGTTAATGGAACCCCCGAGTTTAAACGTTTAATTGAGGCAATTCCGGATAGCCGAAAGGTCAGCAACCCTGATGATATAGCTTTCGAGTTAAGTGAAATCATCAAGTACGATGGCTACCTCTTCGAAAAAAATGAACTAGGTATTTTTAAAGTCTCTGGTTCTGAACTGAATGATCCTGTGCAAATAGCTGCTCATTTTCAAGAAATAAAAAATCAAATAATTGAGTCAATCCAATCTGCGGAATTTACCATCTGGATAGCTGTCGCGTGGTTTACAGATAAGGATATTGGAAATGAGTTACGCCTAAAGCATCAAAAAGGTATTAATGTTCGCGTGATCGTGAATGACGATGATACTACAGATAAGTATGGTTTAGATTTTTGCTCTAGAGGTATTGAATATAAGAAGGTTTCCCCGAGCTCTCCATGGGGAAAAAAGTTAATGCATAATAAGTTCTGTATAATCGATGTATGCAAAGTTATACATGGTTCGTATAACTGGACAAGCAATGCTCAATACAACAATGAGAGCATTACAATAATGGAGAGTAGAGATTTGGCAGAAGAGTTTTCGAGGCAGTTTATTGAGCTTCGTAGTCAAAACACTTAACAAACGCATCAACGCATGGACTAATAAAGCTTTGCTTGGTTCGTGCCTCACTAATTTTAGCCAAGCATTATTAGCCCGTTATGCGAAGCGTAATGTTTTCGGGAGGAATTAAATGAATCCAAATATCCAATCGGTTCTGAATTCGAAGGACAATATCCAAACTAAGGTAAATGTCGGTGAGCGTTATAGGTTGATGCATAAAAAGATAAAATCTGGAAGCCTTTGGATTGAAGTACAAAGGGAAGTATATCGAGTCAAAGTTACAGGTGAAATTAAGCTTAGGCTACAAAGTTTTATCACGAAGTTAGTCGAGTCCGATCCAAGTGATGATCAAGGTAATCCAGTTTGGCACGTACCATTTGGTAGTAGCCTCAAAGCTATTATATGTGAGTTCAATCGATTGACTTAGGCTACAAACATAACAAACGACTATGGCGTCAATGATTAGTTGTTGGCTGTATTTTCATCCCACATGGCGCCATCTCTCTGCATAGAGTTAAGGGTAACAACCATCTTTCGAACACTCGCGATTAATGTGACTTTCTTAGGTTTTTCAGCTGCTAAAAGCTGACCATAAGTCGCTTTGAATACGGGGTTACTGTCTTATAAATATGACCTTACCATTTTGGTCTACGGCATGAACACTGAAGTGGTTTTTTGGCTAGGTCGATACCGCCGAAATAAGAATAATCAGACATGGTGCCTCCGATGCATTTAAGTACCACATAAGTGTGGCAGAACCTCGGTAGGGGGAATCCATGTCATTCGTTATGTGACAAGCGTTAATCCATCGCTGGCGAAAGCACTCGATATCTCATATTGTTAGTGTGAAACTTCCCTTCATGAGGCTGCTATGACGAATCAACTTAGACAAAACAAAGAGAATGCTATTGCTTTTTATAGAACTGCTTACATGGGCGAGCCAGCTAAAGCAGTAGAGTTGTATGTTGGTGATGATTATATCCAGCACAATCCAGTTGTTGCTGATGGTAAGCAGGGCTTTATAGATTACTTTGAAGAAATGTCTCGGGACTATCCAAAAAAGGATATAGAGTTTTTGAGAATTATTGCTGAAGGTGATCAGGTAGCTTTGCATACAAGGCAAACATGGCCTGCTGGTGAAGAGTACGTAACGATGGACTTTTTCCGTTTCGATTCAAATGGAAAAATAGTCGAGCATTGGGATTCAATTCAAGTGGTCCCGAAAGAGTCAGCCAATAATAACTCGATGTTTTAATAGTCACATAACAAGGCGTTCAAGCCAACCTCAAACGCATGGCACTCTTGCTTCGCGAATTGTAGTGCCATCAGCGTTGTGGCGGCTTAACTTAGCGTTATATGCTTCAAGGAAGATGATGAAAAAAATAGTACTTTCAATATGTTGCTTAATGGCGTCCAGTCAGGCTAATGCTGACGTTAAGGTAGATTTTCCCTTCCAGAAAAAGTTTGAAGTGTATGAGGTTAGCGGAAATAGTGTTGAAGAAATTGAACGCTCATTTAACGCGAGACCTGAGTTTCTCGTAAATGAAGGCTTTGACGGGTACACCGCATGGAAATATGACTTCAATACGCATGATGATACTTGCGAAATTAATGAATTTAAGCTGGAAGTTACCTATACACTTCCGAAGTTCGAAATGTCTAAGACTTCAGTTGAATCGGCGGAGGAGTTTCGCCTATATCTAGAAAAGCTCTATCGGCATGAGCAGATTCATTGTGCTCTTGCAGTTAAGTCGATGCATGAAATTTATTTAGCCTTCAAAGGTGGGCAGCGCGGAGGTTGCAGTAGTGCTAATGATAGAGTCACTGAACTTGAAAGTGACTTAGTGGAAAGTAATGCGCGGTTTGACGTTTACACATCGCATGGAGAAACTGAATTAGCAGAGTCTCCTTTTGGTGAGAAGCCTTACTTAAAAATATGCGAAGTACCTTTCGCGCCGATGTCACCACGCATATAACAATAAATTTAAGAGTGATTCACAACGCTTGGTTTTATAACTTTCATGGTCTTTATCAATGATTTATCGGCGTAATATTGAAAAATTAGATTTATGTTATTGGATTTACAATCCACTATATGTATATTGAGCTCTCTTTTATAATTAAATCAGTGGTTTAAAGGTGAATGCGTTAAAGATCTCTTCAGTAATTATCTCAGGACTACTGATGTTTGGTTGTGCATCTCCAGTTAAAAATAGATAAATCAAATATAGAACTTGTTACGAAATTATAACAAACAATTTAACCTGACTCGCGACGCGTAGCAGTATTACTTCTAGTCAGGTTTAGTGTTTAAGGCGCAATGCAGAATCTTTACGTTGCTGCACAAGTTAATTGGGAGTTAAGCGTCATGCGCTACTCCAACTTGAGAAGGTAGTACAAGTGGAAACTAGAGTTAAAAAGTCAGTTCGGTATCTTGCCTTGGGTATTCTTATCTATCCGTTTCTTTACATGATACTCAATTTTATTATCCCGATTCTAATGGCGACTTTGGGCGAAGGTGGTCGCTCGTTAGTTGAAATTCTTGAGTATTTTACTTGGTTTATAATGCCTTTTTTTTCGGTGCTCTATTTGTTAGCTTTCTATCATTTCTCGCCAATGTTAGGTAAATGGCATCAATGGGTTGGGTATACTTTGGTTTTTGCCGCTGCGCTAATCGAAATAGCGATGCCCTGGATGGAATCTGGTCTGGTGTTTAAGACAGCATCTTTTCTATGTCAGCTTTTCGAGATAGGCATTTTGGTTAGTTGTCTGTTCGTTTTTAGCAATAAGTTGAGGCCAAATTTTGAGCTTGGAAGTAACGTATAGCAAGTCTTGGTCTCACCTTACCCGATTGGAGTGCTTATTATAAATGCAAACTGCTTCATGATAACTTTCAACGCATGGCACGTGGTAATTTTGTGTTTCGTTGCTCAAACCTTAGCAAGGCGTTATGTGCCAGATAGTCTCGAATAGGTAGGTGTCATGAATAATTTGTTCACATATATATCGGCGATGAAGAATGAGCCTGATGGCCTGTCGATAGTAGAGAAAGTAATAAACAAACAGACTTCCGAAGAAGATGGCATTCTCATGGAAAACAGTGATTTGTTCGTAAAGTTTAACAATGGCGTTGCTATAAAAAAGCTAACTGAGCGTGAATTATCCGGACGCGTAACGGGCGCAGTTTGCGAGGAGTGTTGGATTTCATATGAAGTAACAGAACAACCGAGCGCTTTAAATATAGCGCCCAAGAAAAAGAACTTTACTAATCAATGCCAAGAGTCGTTTTGGCTAAAAATCAATAAGGTTCAATCAAGCACATGACAGACTACTAAAGAGTGATTCACAATGCATGGCATTTTTACTAAGCCTTCATTTTAGTGATTAAGGTGGTGTCCGGCATCTTTGGTATTACGTTGTTCACCCCTTAACAAGGTGTTAGCTCTCCTTGTTAATTCTGCGTATTGGCGGGGCTGTTAGCTACTTAATTGGGTGTTAAGCATCAAAGAGGAAAATATGAAATATCCCCAACTTGTGTTCTGTTCAGTGTTAGCAATCACGTATTCAAATTTCGTTTGGGGTAATGGCTGTGATGTAGTAGACGATAAAGTATTAAATGCAATGGCTAAGGCTTTCGATGTTCGTGTGGATGAAATTGCTATTGATGGTACATTTTATGATCAAAACTTTGATACTGATGTTTTAGATCTCATAACTGTAGTTGTTAATATGGAAGAGGCTATTGGAGTTGATCTTAAAGACGAAGATGTAGTCGACCCGATCGTTTATTTCGATGAAGAAGAGTTTGAGCCAAAAATTAAAGGCAAGGTAACGGTCCGAGAGTTTCAAGAGATTGTCCAAACAGCGTGTGCTAACTCTCTCGGCTAGGCGTTGGTTGTTGGAAGTACCTAAAGGCGTTATGTTTCATTTCCACGTTCGTATTTTCACATTTAAGGAATAGGTTTGATAAATAGATATTCATGCAATGGTTTTATATTTGATGTAGATGCAACTCTTGTAAACACCACACTGGTTATAAATAATATTTGGAAAGAGTGGGCAGTGCAAAAAGGAGTTGAGTTTTCAATAGTACATCCACACGTTCACGGCAGAAAAATTAGCGAAACTTTAGAATTAGTAGGTTTTCAATATGCAAATGCGAGTGAAGAAAACGTAGTTAAAAAAATCGCAATAAAAGCAATGGAATCAGCTACTGAAATTGATGGAGCACTGAGTTTTGTAAAAACCATACCTAAGTGTTCGTGGGCAATCGCAACGAGTGGTCCAAGAAATGTGGCTGAGACAAGTTTACGTGCATCCGGGTTTGAGTTACCTGAGATTATGATATGTGGTGAAGATGTTAGTATCGGTAAGCCACACCCAGAACCATTTGTGCTTGCCGCTGAAAATCTAGGTTTGAATGCGATGAGCTGTGTGGCCTTTGAAGATTCGCCAGCGGGTGTCAAATCAGCTAAAGAAGCAGGGTGTTTTACTGTTGCTATATTAACTAGTCATAAAGAATCTGAATTAGCTTTAGCTGATCTAATTGTTAATAGCTTTTCAGATCTGGCAATTGAAAACAGAAACGGTTCATATGAACTATGTTGGTGAAAACTTAACAAGGCGCTTAAGTATGATTCGTGAAAGCATACTATTCTCGCTTCGGTCCAATTTGGGCACACGTTCACTCACAGCTTAACGTTATGTAAATGGAGCAGAAATAAGCTATGGAATACAACGTCGTTAAAAATTATAAGGATGACCCAGAATTACCTATTCGAATCGTAAAAGGTGAAAAATTGCAGTTTGTAGAAGAATCCAACCCAGAAGGTGATTGGGAAAGTTGGATTTTTTGCCGAGGAGAAAATAAAGAAGGCTGGGTTCCAAAACACATATTAGCTGTAAATAACAGTGAAGTAACCGTACTTGAGGACTATTTTGCCAAGGAACACCGTTTGATAGTTGGTGACATTCTAGTAAAGGAACATGAATTAAACGGCTGGATCTGGAGTTATAAATTAGGTAATTCGGAAGAATTAGCTTGGGCTCCTTTAAATCATCTGTGCGCTGTATAAATTCATATCGAAAGTTGCTAAAGCAAGCAGCTAACACTTAGCATTTTCGTTTTGCGTTACGTTTGTGTTTAAGGTTGTCCACTCAAGATTCAGTATTTCCTTGATCACACCTTAGCTTTGCGTTTTGTAACAATGAGGAAAAGATAAATATAATGAACAAGTTAATGTCATTTGTAGTTACGTCAAACTTTCTATCTCTTGGTTTTGTTTATTTGTTCGAACGGTTGACAGGTTCTTTAGCAACCCAGTTCTTGAGTGACTACGCCTTTTACTCAATGCTCCTACTTATTGGGCTCGGCAGCATCTTCTCTTTTTCGGGGCACAAAGTAGGTTACAGCGATCCAAGTAATGTGGCGGGTGTAGCTGCAAGTAGTTTGATTGAAAATAACTCTTCTAAACATACTGTTGTAACTAAGCTTGAAAGTACCGGGTTAGGTGGTCGTTTTTTACTCGCTAGTTTATTCCCTTTAGCTTATTGCGTGATCGCATAGGTCAACTGACCACATATAAGAACTTTAAAAGTGATTCACAACGCTTGGCATCATCATTTCAGTAAGTTTAATGACGATTGCACTATGGTGTAAGTAAGGTGCTAGCGTTGTTCATACCTTAATTTGGCGTCATACGAATGGAGTAAATAATGTACAAGGAAACAGATTTTCAACTAAGCCAAAAAGAGTTTAGCTTCAAAAAAGATTCGTACCCTTTATCAAAAATTAATGATGTGAGAGTTAAAAAACTCGGTTTGCTCGACAATGTGGGGCAAATAATATTTTGGCTATTTGTCTTCTCTGGAGCAGTTTGGCTAGCAGTTCCAAGCCTTGAAAGTACCCCGCTTTGGCTTAAAGCCATAGTTGTTATCTTAACTTTTGTAGGCTTTGGATTTGGTCTACTTCATTGTTCAAAATATGCATTACAAATTGAGTTTCGTCATATTGACGATACAGGAGTTCAATGGGTAAATGTAGCTAAGTCTACCGCTGAATCTGACAATGGGTTATTTGAGCAACAAGCTGCGGCACTAAAGGTAACATTCGAATAATAAGTGCTTAAGTAGACTACCAACACTTGGTATTTTTAACACGGTTTAGCTTGAGTGATTTAGGTGGCAAGTTTGAGTGTATTTGTAACGTTGTCATTTACTTCATTTGGTGTGAACTGGATAGGAGTGAGTTGTGCAAGAAGAGTATATGGATTACTACGCGAAATTTGACGAAGAGAAGCGTCTACTTTCTCAAAACATAACGCGTATTGAATTTGATACAACAATTAATGTTTTGGGGTCTTATCTCGAATCAGCAGGTCGTTTGACGGAGCTTGGTGCGGCTACTGGTCGCTATTCACTTCATTATGTTCGACAAGGTATGGATGTGACAGCAGTGGAGTTAGTTCCAGAATTAGTCGAGCAACTTAAATATAATGCTGAGACCCAGAATTTAGATTTGGTTGTTCACGAAGCAAATGCAACTAACGTGAGTTTTATTGAAAACGGTACTCAAGACGTTGTTTTAATATTGGGGCCGCTTTATCACATACAATCGAAGTCAGGCCGAGAAGCAGTTTTAAAAGAGGCAAATCGAATATTGAAACCAAATGGTGTAGTTGCGATAGCGTATATCAGCCGTTTCTTTGTGGCGGGTTTGCTTGCCAAAATGTCCAGTAGCTTAGTTTCCCCTGATATTCTAAGTGAATTGAATGAAAGTGGCTTGGTCTCTTCTCCCGATGTAGATCCATTTTTTAGAACGGGATACTTTGCTAAGCCTTTAGAGATTGAAAGCTTGGTAATTGAATCTGGATTTAGTATCGAAAATCATATTGCAACCGATGGGTACGTTCGGTTTATTGGTCAGGAAGTTAATCAACTAAATGAGCAACAGTATCAATCATGGTTTAAGTATCATTTGTCGACATGCTCCGAGGTTTCATTGCTTGGTAGCAGTAATCATGGTTTAGTTATTGCAAAAAAATGCAGAGGAAAAAGCGCCTAGAACCGATTCTCAATGCTTGGCATTTTCACTGTGCATTGGTCTTAGTTATTAAGGTTCCTTTTAGCAGCTTAGTTATTGCGTTGCTCACCAATAGGGCAGCGTGTATGTTTCATCAATCTAGGAGCTCTTTCAATGTATTATTCTGAGGCTAATTGCCTTTGTGGTTCTGTCAAAGTCACAGCTAAAATCATCGATCCTAAGTTTACAGTTTGCCATTGTCAGTCATGTCGAACTTGGGGTGGTGCTCCGTTCTTTGCTTTGAAATGTGGTACTCAAGTGAAACTGGAAGGTGAAGATAAAGTAAAGATGTACAAATCTTCTTCTTGGGCTTCACGAGGTTTCTGCAGAAAATGTGGAACCCACTTATTTTTTAAATTCAAAGAAACAGGCGAGTACAATATGCCAGTGGGCTTGTTTCCAAATTTGGAAGGGTTGGAAATGGATATGCAATATTTTAGTGACATGCGACCTGGTTACTATTGCTTTTCCAATGAAACTAAGGAAATGACCACCGAAGAGATCATGGCCTACTTTGCAGACAAGGTATAACTATAGGCACAGCAACCAGTTTAAGGGAGACTCTAATGCTTACCAGTTTAGCTTACAGTATTGCAAGCGTTTGTAGCCCCCTCAACGTGAGTATTGTTTTCCAAAGGAAGATTCATATAAATGAAAAATGTAGTTCAACTTGTCTTTGTCTCTAGAAATCAGTTATTGCTCGCCTTCCGCCAAAATACTGAAGCGTTTGACCAGTATTGGGGCTTTCCTTCTGGACGCATAGAGGACGGTGAATCTCCTCTAGACGCAGCAGAACGCGAAGCTTTGGAGGAAACTTCGGTTAGCACTAATGAATTGAATTTAGCGGCTGAATTGGTTGACCCTAGTTTGCCGATTCGTCATTACTTTTACCTATGTTTTGATTGGGTTGGCAAAATAGAGAACGCAGAACCTAACTTGTGTCGAGAGTTGCGTTGGTTCAACCTCGACGAATTGCCAGAAAAGTGCACTCCAATAACTTACGTAGCAATGAAAAAAATTAAAAACGCGTTGCGTGACCATCAGCAACGAACTTAACGCTATAACCTCTTAGCGCTATAACCTAAGAGGGATATATGGGACTTAGATCATTTGAAAAGGAAGACTATGGCCTACTTATTTGTTGGATAGATTCAGATAAATTGAATTATCAATGGGGCGGCCCAAACCTAGAGTTTTCATTGGATTAAGTTCAAATTAGTTGGCACTGCTCATATCTATACACCAAATTTTTACGGCGGGGGAATGAACATGAAACAACGACTTTTCAAGAACTTGAAGCTGGCATTAGGGGTTGGCTTTGGTGTTGCCATTCATCAGTACTTTTTTCTTACAGATGGTGCGTTTGATTTCTATCGGCCAATGGTGGCGTTTGCTTTTACGTTTGTAGTTAGCAGTATTGGAACACTTCTAAAAGAAAGAATCATGCGCAAGAAGGAGATTACATGAGAATATCGGAAGCCGCTTTGTCAGATTTAGAATCCTTTTTCGAATACATAGGAGCACAGCTTCTTGAGAATGCGGATGATAACTCTCCACTTTTCCAACCGATCTCTAAAGATAGTTGTGTAGTTTCAGAACGATTTAAAGACAAGTTTCGAAATGGTTTTGAGGCAAGCCTTGGTGAACATGGTTGGAGAAAGCTCTGGGTAATCAAAGACTCTAATGAACGAGTGTTTGGTCATATCGACTTACGTCATTATAGTGAAGAGTACAAGTTTCATCGTGTGCTTCTGGGCATGGGTGTTGATTCAAGCCTAAGAAAGCAGGGGTTGGGTGTAGAACTGATTAAGTGCGTGACTGAGTTTTGTAACGAGAGCCCAAGTATCGATTGGTTAGATCTCAATGTTCTCACGAATAATCTTCCTGCAAAAAATTTGTATTTGAAATGTGGTTTCGAAGTGATTGGAGAAGTCCCAGATTGTTATCTTATAGAAGGACAGTCTGTGTCTGAAACAATGATGACACTATGCACGAGAAGTTCCGGGTAAGAACGCTTTTAAGAATGAATTATGACACTTGGCATCCTAAAGCTTATGTTAGTGCTTAAGCTTGGTGTCAGCGCTTTTACACGGCAACTCTACCTATAAGCAAAAGGGGCATCATGACTAAAATCTATTTCGTGTGTGGCTTTATTGGTTCGGGTAAGACAACTTACTCGAAAGCGCTTGCAGAAAAGCATGGCGCCTTTCGTTTCTCGATTGATGAGTGGATGATTCCTTTGTATGGCGAGCATATGGAGCGTGAAGTTTTTGATCGCCGGCTGGCTACGTTACAAGGTTTATTCAAGGAGTCTGCAATGCAGCTCTTTTCCTTGGGTGTTCCGGTGATTTTTGACTTTGGTTTTTGGCGTAAGTCTGATCGGGATTCTTTTACAAGCTGGGCATCAAACCTAGGTGTGGACAGCGAAGTTCACTACCTTGATGTTCCCTTTGAGACTTGCAAGCAGAGAGCATTTAATCGTAACTCGGAACTCAATGGTAAGTCTTATGAAATGACACCTGAAATGTTAGATCTGTTTTGGTCTTGGTTTGAGGTTCCCACTTCAAACGAAAATGGTACTTGGGTTCAACAGGAAGCTCAAAAAGGTATGTAGCCAAGCATAGTTTGAGTTAGCAGCCCCTTAATATCGTAACAAGTGGATCGGAGGTTCAATGGACAAAGCACTCAAAACACATTTCGACGAGTATCCTGATGATGTTCGAACTCGGCTTGAAGAGTTGCGTTCGTTAATCTTTGAGCTTTGCTCTGATTTGGAATTAGGTGAAGTCGAAGAGTCTCTGAAATGGGGCGAGCCGAGTTACAGCGTTAAGACGGGTAGCCCAATTCGAATCGACTGGAAATTGAAATCGCCAAACAACTATTTCTTGTTTTTTAACTGTCAAACAAAGCTAATCGACACATTCAGAGAATTGCACGATGGCAAACTGGCATTTCAAGGTAATCGGGCAATCGTCTTGAACCTAACTGAACCACTTCCCAAAGCACCAATCAAGCAGTGCTTAGAGTTAGCCTTAACTTATCAACAACGAAAACATCTACCGCTTCTTGGCGCGTAACTCTTACGCGCTGTCATTATATTTCTTAAACCGGTTATCTGTGTTCTAGCTATCACTCTTTAAAGCGCTAAGACTGTACCATCTTGATTAGTATCAAGAGGCTAGGGAAACTCGATAACCAACGCTGATTGTATTGCTTACCGTTTAAAAAGGTGTTCTAGTCACCTTGTATTTCAGTCTTAAAAGGAAGTTGTATGAATTTAGATAAAGCTAAAAAACGCATCGCAAAGCAGGTTAAAAAAGGCGACAACGGATACCCAAAAATCACGTTAGCGTATTACGGGGCGACCAAAGATCTCGCAACGGAAGTCGCAGTTCAATTTATGCTGGGTGAGAGCGATGGTGTCCAAGAAGAGCGTTTTTCTTGTGAAACCGAAATCCGAGATAATGAACTAATCCAAACGACGTTACTCAAGATAATCGAACGCGCTAATGTTAACTCAGTAATTGAAGTTGAAGGCGTGACGGTTCTTTAGTTTGCCTCGTATCTGTAAGTTTATGAGTGGCCGTCGTTGTCTCGGTAATGTGGTATTACATGGGTTAGTTGATTCAGGATATTTAAAGTAATGCACGTAAGAAAAGCAGATCTTCACGAGTTAGATACCATTTATACAATGGGCTTCGATGTTTGGGGTGATGGCTTGACGTTAGACGATTACGTAACAGGTTGTCGTAACAGTGAAAAGTACTTATCTGGCACTTGGTATGTGCTAATCGAGAAGGATAGAGTCGTGTCGTCTCTTATCGTTTACAGTGACATGTTTGGCCTTGCAAAAGGATGTTTCGGTATTGGCTCTGTGGCTACGCCTCAAGAATTACGACACCAAGGCTATGCGTCTGAATTGATCAACTTGGTAAAAACGGAGTTATTCACTCGTCATACTTGTAAGGCTTTATACCTACACAGCGACATTGAGCATCAATTTTATAATAGGCTTGGCTTTGTGGGCATAGTAGGCTCAGATTGTATGTATATTTCAAGCGACTCTTTTGAGTTTGATGGACGAATACCAGATTACTTCTAGTCGTGAGTATTTCGATTCGTTATAAAAGCGGGGGCTTAGAAGGTTAAGTGTATCCGAAGTGTTTTACTCATAATTTATCAAGGAAGAAACATTATGAAATTAGCTCAGTTAAATATCGCTCTGGCGAAATACCCGTTAGATGCGCCTGAAATCAAAGAGTTTGTCGATAACTTAGAGTTGGTTAATGGAATCGCAGAAAGCAGTGAAGGGTTTGTTTGGCGTCTGAAAGATGAATCTGGTGACGCCACCAATATCCAAGCTTTCGATGATCCTAATATGATTGTGAACATGTCGGTGTGGGATTCTGTGGATTCGTTAAAGAACTTCATGTTCCGCACACATCACCGTGATTTTATGCGTCGAAAGGGGGACTGGTTTCATCGTTTACCTGAAGATACTTATGTTCTTTGGTGGATTGAAGAAGAGCATATTCCCACACTCGAAGAAGCGATAGAGCGACTTGAACACCTCAGAGAAATCGGTGATACGCCGTATGCCTTCACTTTTAAAACCAACTTTACAGAGTCAGAAGCGCCAAAATAGCGTTTGTCCAACCAGCGTTATGTTCCATTGAAACTAAAATAGGGGCATCTGTGGTGTGTGGGAACTGTTGACGCTGGGTGGATCATCGACAGCTTGATAGTACTCAACCCAAACCTTATTGCTTCTAGGAAACTCTCGTTTCAAAACTTTCTTAACGTGTTTTCGAGTACTTGCTACATCACCAGTAAATGTATGGTTGTGATAACCCGTTTCAATGATCTGAAATTGTGTGTCACCAAGGCAATAAAGCAGAAAGCCACGGTCTCTTTTGTACGTTTTAAAGTGCACGGCTTCTTTAGGTTGTAAGTACTTAAGCTGCTTTTCGACTAACGTTAGTACTTGGGATATATGAATCATGTGTCGCTCACTCTTGTAGTGAATGACGAAAGTTTATCAAACAGATAAGCTCTGGAAATATCAATAAATACTGAACATGCGTTTAGTGAAGGCTTGGTTTGATTGGGCTTAAGTGGTGACGGAGTTAGGCGTTAACAGAGCTTAGGGATTAACAAAGCCAAGGTATTAGCAAAGCTTAAGTATTAAGAGTGTATTCTCATTTAAACAGATAAAGGTAAGTTGTGATTGAATTTAAAACGGTCGGTCTATTTGTACTTACGGCGGTCGCCGAGATTGTAGGGTGTTACCTACCTTATCTTTGGTTAAGAGAAGATAAGAGCATTTGGTTATTGATTCCTGCTGCGATAAGTCTCGCGTTGTTTGCTTGGTTATTGACGCTTCATCCTACCGCGACAGGGCGTGTTTATGCGGCCTATGGCGGTGTGTATATTTCTGTTGCCCTGATATGGCTGTGGCTTGTTGATGGCGAAAAGCCGACAACGTGGGATTTGGTTGGTGGCTCGGTGGCACTACTCGGTATGGCGATTATTATGTTTGGCCCTCGAAACGCATAATTCATGCATTGAGATGACAGGAAGAGATTAAACCATGAAAAAGGTTGATTGGCACAAGAATCAGATTGATGACAGTACTGTCATTACGGACAGCTACAAAACGACTCAGAACGTGCGTCGATATTTTAAGTCCAAGCTTGGTGAAGAGTTTAAATTTGACCGTGATTTTATGCAGTGGATGAACAATGCGACAGGATTGACTATGGGTGATGCCTTACAAGAGTGGGCGAAGCGTAACGATACAAAGTAATGGATTATCTTGTTGGTCAACTTATTAGCCAGTTAACGAGTTCATAAAAATACCGCCGTAATCAACGGCGGTATTTTTTATTATGCTTATTGCATCGTTCAGCTGAGAACAGAGAATCTAGTTAACGTGGGCTAATTCGACACTCTGCGTCTCGTTTGTTACTTTCCAATCGCCACCTAAGGCTTTATACACCGCAATTGTGGTGTTGGCGGTTTGAAGCTTGGCGGCCACTTGGCGATCTTGCATCGCTTTTTGTTGTCTTTGTGCGTCTAACACCGACAAGTAATCGACTAGACCTGCTTTGTATAGCGACTTAGCTTTGTTCACCGCGTTATCGACGGCGAGGGTGGCTTCATCGATGCGCTTTTGGTTCTCTTGGCTACGGCCATAGGCAAACAAGCTTGAATCGACTTCTGCAAAGGCGCTGTCTACCGAGTGTTGGTAGTTAAGCGCTGCAGAACGGAACCTTGCTTCGTTCATCTCCACCAAGGCTTCGCCTCGGCCACCATCGAACACATTCCAACTGATGCCAGCAGATGCCGCCCAACCGAATGAATCGCTACTGAATAGATCATCAAAACTTCCGGCTGTCACTCCTGGCGTACCCGTTAGGAAGAATTTTGGATAGCGATTGGCAATGCTTGCGCCGAGTTCTTCGTTAATGGCTGCCATTTCACGCTCTGCAATTCGGATGTCTGGGCGTTGTTCTAACAAGTCAGAAGGTAAGCCTGTAGGAATCACATCCTTCATTCTCGGTAACGTAAATTCACCCGCTAAACGTTGGTTCACGTTCGTAAGTGATTCGCCTAACAACACTGCCATACGTTGTTTGTGAACTTGCTCTGCGATTTCAAGTTGAGGAACAATGGATTCAGTCGCGGCAAGCATGGCTTTGGCTTGAGCAAGATCTAACTCCGAGCCGTAGCCACTGCGAACCACTTTGGTGACCAGTTCTAAAGTCTGCTTTTGGTCGGAAATGTTCTCTAGTGCGATCGCTTTTCGCTCTTGAGCACCACGATATTGCAGGTAGTTGTGAATGACATCGGCAGTGATCAAGGTGTTCAAACCGGATTGGAATATCTCGGCTTGTTCAACTCGAATCGTCGCCGCGTTGGATTGCTTATCGATACGTCCAAACAAGTCCATTTCCCATGCGATGCTTGCACCTAAGAACCCACCATCGTGTTGCGCTTCCAGCAGCGACATCCCCGTTGCTGATTCAACCGCATCAGAGGCGCCAAATACCTGGCCGAGTAAGGAGTCGTTTTCACTCAGTTGGTAGTTGTAATAACCACCGCCGACATTGATGGTCGGGACTTTGAATGATTCAACAACGCTTTTGTATGAGTTCGCCATGTTGATTCGCTCGGCGGCCAGTTTAAGTGGGATGTTCTGGCTTTGAACATCAGCCACTAACTGATTGAGCGTTGGATCATTGAACTGTGTCCACCAATGGTTGTGCTGTTCGTTTTGGCTCACGCCATCTTGGTTCACATCACCTTGGCTATATAAGAAGGTCTCAGCCATAGTCGTTTGCGGTTCATCGTAATCAGGGCCAGCCGCACAACCTGTCAGCAACAAGGCAAGAGCAATAGGAGCCACTTTAAACTTAGTTAATGGATACATGTTTATTGCTCCTTGCTGAATGAGATTGGAGTGCCGCTGTTTGTAGACTGAGGCGTTGCATCGAGTACAACTACAGCATCTTTAATGGCTTCAGCCACTGTCTTTTTTTCTTCAGTTCGATAGAAGAGCTTGTACAGCGCAGGCATTACAAACAGAGACAACACGGTTGCCGCAGCCAAGCCACCGATAATGGTCGCCGCCATCTGATCAAACAGCAGATCACTAAGCAACGGGATCATGCCAAGTGCTGTGGTGAGTGCACCCATCGAGATCGCCATAGTACGGTTCACGGTTGCTTCTTTAATTGCGTCTGACAGTGAGCGACCGTCTTTACGTTCAAGCTCGATCTGGTCCATCAACACGATGCCGTTCTTGATGATCATACCTGTCAAGGTTACCGCGCCAATCAGCGCCATGAAGCCGAACGGTTTATCCAACAGCAACAAGCTGAACGTTGCACCCGTCGCCGCAAGCGGTAGGGTGGTGAAGATGATCACTGGCTGTTTGAAGCCGTTAAACATCGCAACTAGGATGATCACCATCAACAACATCGCTTTAGGTAGCTGTTTAAGAATATCGCTGACCGCTTTATGCTCGTCGTAATATTCGCCACCCCATTCCAAGTGGTAACCGTGTGGAAGGTGAATGGATTCTATTTGTTCTTTAACTGAGTCTCTCACTGCTGCAGGTGTGGTGTAGCGACCAACGCCAGCTTGTGCTGTGATGGTTTTTACTCGGTCGCGACGCCAAATCATGGTCTCTTCGCTGCTAAGCTCAAACCCGTCAATGACTTGACCTAGTGGAACGCTGTGGATGCCCAATAAAGAACGTACCGGCAAAGTTTCTAGCGATTGAATCGAGCTTTCTGTACCACGCAGTTGAATCGTCACCAGTTCGTCGTTTAAGTTCATACGACCCAGCGGCATGCCTTCTGACGCGCGTTTCATCGCGAATGCAATATCTGCACGGTTAATGCCTGCAAGACGCATCTTGTCTTGGTTGATGACAGGTTCTAGCACTTTGCTCTTTTGACGCCAGTCGTCACGAACGTACTTGGTGTCTGGGTGTCGAGCAAAGATAGCTTTCGCTTGTTCAGATAAGCCGTGCAGTACCTCGATATCTGGGCCTGAAAAACGCGCTTCAACACTGAATTTATCCGAAGTCGCAAGCTTTAAGCTTCTAAAGCGAGGATCGGCGTTTGGAAACTCTTCCATTAACCATTTGTCGCCACGCGCAATCAGCGGGCTGAGTGAAGGGAAATCGGTCGCGTTAATCAAGATCTGACCGTAAGCAGAGTCAAACGGCTCTGGCTCAATGGTCACTGAGAAACGAGGAGCGCCAGCACCAACGTACGTTGAAATACTCTCGACTTCCGGCTGCTCTAACAACCATTGTTCGATACGCTTCATGTCTTCTGAGGTCTGTTCAACTTTGGCGCCATTGGGCAGCCAGTAATCTAAGAACAGAATGGGTCTGTCGGCTTGTGGAATAAAGTTAACGGCAATATTCGGGATAGCCAATGCAGTAACCAAGATCAGCGGAATAAGCCCCGTCAGTGCTTTGAGTGGATTATCTACCGTCCAGTTTACGCTCTTACGGTATAAGCTCACTTTGGTGTTGTCAGCTTGCTTAGTTGGCTTGATGAAGAACCAACACATCAAAGCTGTGAAGGTCATTGCGACAAACCATGACAACAACAATGAAGAGGCGATAATTAGGAATACTGAGCTTGCGAACTCAGCGGCATCGGTTTTTGAAAAGATAACAGGGCTCGCACCCATGATAGCAATGACTGTCGCGCCAAAGAGTGGTGTAGCGGTCTCTTTAACAGAATCAATTGCGGCTTTGGTTCGGTCGATGCCTTTGTTGATTTTCACAATCATCATATCGGTGATGACAATGGCGTTATCCACCAACATGCCGAGCGCAAGAATGAAGGTACCTAGCGAAACTCGGTGTAAATCGATTGACGCGATGTTCATGTAGATAAGCGTCAGCAAGATAGTCAGCAGTAAGCTTGAGCCGACAATGGTTGCGCTTTTTAGCCCCATGAATATAGACAGGACGATGAATACAATCGCGACACTCTCTAGCAAGTTACTCACGAAGTTGTCGATCGATTTCTGAACTTCTTCCGGCTGGTTAGCAACTGTCGCGATATCAACACCTAACGGCAGGGTTGCTTGAAAATCGCTGACGATTTGATTGATTTCATCACCAAGTGATACCACGTTTACGCCGGTGACTGGGCTCATCGCTAATGTGACTGCTGGTACGCCATTGTAGCGGTTCTCTGTCATCATTGGCTCTTGGTAGCCCATTGTGACGTCTGCAATATCGCCTAAGCGGATTAAGCTGGTTCCTAATTCACTCACGCCGCCTTTGATCATCAGGCTTTTGATGTCTTCTAATGAGCCAAACTCACTCGACTGTTGAACTCGGATTCGTTCAGTTCCTGCTGAAAACTTACCGGCATCAAACGCCATGTTTTGCGTATTCAGCTGCGACCAAACTTGTGTGATAGATAGGCCGTATTGCGCTAACCTTTCATCTGGGATGTCGATATGAACAACACGTGGTTGAACACCGTGTAATTCGATCTTCTTAATACCATCGACAGTTTTAATTCGACGTTGCAACTCTTCTGCGTAACGTCTTAGTTCAGCAGGAGATGCATCTTTACTGTGGATAGAGAAAAGCATGCCGTAGACTTCAGAGAACTCGTCTTGTACGACACTGATCTGTGCAGTCGAAGGCAATAACAGCTTCATGTCAGAGACTTTGCGACGCAACAAATCCCACTCTTGAGGAAGTGCCTTTGAATTAAGAGACTCTTTGAGATCGACAAACACCATCGACATGCCAGGGCGAGACAGTGAACGAAGTCGGTTTAATGATCCCATCTCTTGCAGTTTAGTTTCGACGGTATCAGTAACTTGCTGTTCCACTTCTTCCGCAGAAGCGCCAGGGTAGAGCGTTACAACGACGGCCGTTTTTATGGTGAAGCTTGGGTCTTCAAGTTTTCCAAGCTCAAAATAAGAAAACAGGCCTGCGATGACACTCAGTGCAGTGAAAAACAGGATGAAGGTGCGTTGTTTGATTGCAAAATCAGCTAGATTCATCATGGTTCACCTACAGGCTTTTAACTTGAATATTGGAGAAGTATTGTCCTTCCACCACGTATTGCGCGCCACTCACGACCACGAAGTCGCCATCGTTGAGCGTCGATTCAACACACACAGTATTTTCGGACATAGAAATCACATCCACAGTCACGCCATGAGCTTGTTCATTTTTAACCGTGAATACTTGCTCGATACCCGTTTGGTTGACTAACGCAGAATAGGGCAAACAGAAATTACTGCTCGCTTCTCCAAGTTGAGTCGTCAATGTGACCGCTTTTCCTGGTAATGCCGATTTGTCAGTGGAGTCGACATGGTAAGTAACCGCATAGGTCTGCTTGATTGGGTGAGGTGACGTCGAAATTTCAGCGGCATAACCAATTAGTTTAGTCTCTGAACCATACCAATCTATGACAGAACTTTGATTTGGTTTGAACTCATGAATCAAATTTTCAGGTACTTGAATTTTAACTTCAAGTTTATCTGGATTGTGGATTGTGAACACCGAGATGCCCGGCATTACTTGTTCGTACTGGTCAAAATTGGATGCCGCAACCACACCATCGAAAGGGGCGAGCAATTGGGTATAACGAATCGAATCTTTCGCACGGCGTATATTCTGTTCTACGACTTTAACCGCCGCTTCACTTCGCTCGTATCCGCTGATTGCACGGTCTAAGTTAACATCGGCAATCGCATTATCAGCGATGGCTTGTTTTACGCGTACAAGTTCGGATGTCGCCAATTTGTGTGCAGATTTAGCTTCAAGGGCTCGTGCTTGTAACTCTTCTAACGCGACTTGATAGTCATGAGGGTCTAACTGCGCAAGTGGTTGCCCTTTTTTTACTGAATCACCAACAGAGACCATCATATTTTGAATAGTGCCAGGCACACGAAACGCAACGCCAGCCGTTTCCGATGATTGTATCTTGCCAGTAAAAGACTTTTCAGCCGTATGTGAAAGAGGCTCAAGTTGAATCACTTGAATTGGTCGAGCTTGTTTTTGAGGCGCAGTCGCCTCAGAGTCATTACAGCCAAACAGGGCGGTTAAGCTTAGTGCAATGACTGTATATTTGAATATAGGTGTCTGTTGAAAGGTAGACGAACGTTGAAAAATAGATGAATGTTGAAAGATAGGCTTCATGGATTGCTCCTCTTGAATTTATGAAGCGATTCTATCTTTCTATTTCGTTAGGATAATCTAGCCTGCTCGTGAAACACTGTCACAATAATCATTACAATAGTTAGAGTTTTGGAAGTTCTTGTAATAGAAAATCAATCAAAAGCTGTGCTGAATGGCTTAACGCTTTACGCTGAGGGTAGAGCAACCATGCTTCTTCTTTTTGAAGATTGTCGTCGGGGAATAGGTTAATCAAGCTACCGTCTTTGAGCTGATGTCGCACCAAAAGTTCTGGTAACAACGCGATACCTCTATGTCGAATAACACCGCCTTTAACAAAGCCAATGCTGTCACTGACGACCGAAGGTTCTACTTTGATGGTGTGATCTTTGATGTCCCATTCTTTATCGATGTCCCCACTTGGCCACCTGAAGCAAACAAATGGGTAATTAGTGAGCTCTCTTAGGCTTGAAGGCTTGCCTTGTTTCTCAATAAATTCAGGGCTTGCGACAAAAATACGTTGAAGAACCATCACTTTACGGGCAACCACGTTTGCGTCGCTCAACGTACCACCATGCATAGCGAGGTCTAACCCTTGACGGTACATGTCGACAAAGCCGTTACTAATATCAAGCTCAACCTTAGGATACATATCTTGGAATTTAAACAGAGTCGACTGCATGATATCGCTGGTTTCTGGCAATAGACCGATCTTAATTTGTCCGTGTGCAATCTCCGACAGGTTGGAAGCGACATGGTTTGCTTTGTCGAGCGCACTCAATGCATTGAGTAGTTCTTTGTAATAGAGCTCGCCAGATTTGGTTAAGGAGAGGCTTCGTGTGGTTCTAAAGAACAGTTGAATGCCGAGAGACTTCTCAAGGTCGTTAATTCTACGGCTAACGTTAGCTCGCGGCAGGTCAAGAGCATTAGCGGCGGCAGTAAAACTACCCAGTTCGACAACGGTGGTGAACAACTTAAGATCTTCGATTTTCATAGGGTTGGTTTCGAATTTGGGTATTGGATGACAACAGTTATCGTATATCAAATAGTACATAAAATCGAAAAAACAACGAATAATTAATAACCTATTGGTGTGTATGAGACATATGTACTCAGGTGATTTAATGAAAAACGAAATCACCTCATCGATACAATCAATAAGTACGGCGTTTATTTAAAAGTATGCATGATGTAATATCTTCGCGAATATAATGTTTGAGACTACTTATGTATAATTTATCTATGAAAATGAAGATGCTTTTGTCTGCAATTGTACCAGCGATGTTGGTTGCGATTGTGACCCTAGTAATTGTTATTAACTCCCAACTATCGGCTCTTGAATATGAAATTCAAGATTACCAAACGGTCTTAACCGATGAACGTAAGAACAATATTGAAGATGCAGCTACTATCGCTCAATCTGTAGTTGAAGATGTAGTTCGACGTTTTGGTACAGATCAAGAAGCGCAAGAAGCGGTTAGATTCGCGTTAAAAGAAGCGCGTTTTTCTAATGGTAGCGGATACTTCTTTGTGTTCGACGAAAATGACCACTACATTGTTCACAGTCTAAAGCCTCAACTTGAAGGTAAAGATGGCGGCGGTTTAAAAGATCCGAATGGCATCAAAATCACGGTTCGCCTACATGAACAGGCGACAAGAGGTGGTGGTTTCATTGAATACATTTACGACAAGCCAGGATCGTCGGTCCCTCAACCAAAAATTGCTTACGCTGCTCCTATTTCTGGAACGGGTTGGTTCTTAGGAACGGGTCTGTATATTGATGACATTGCTAAGGCTACAGAGGTTTACCGTCAAGAAGCCAGTGAGCGTATGCAAACGCAAATTTCAACAATTGTCATTACTGCGCTTGCATTAGTAGCCCTAACTTGTCTGATCATGTCTTATGTTGCTTCACGCATGATTGCCCCAATCAAAGATATGCTTAATACCTTTATCGACATTGCGAATGGTGAAGGTGATCTTACCCATCGAATTAATGTGTCGGGTACAGATGAAATTGGACAATTAGGTAAAGCATTTAACCAGTTTGTCGGCAAGCTCCACAATATTATTACTGATGTTTCGAAAGCTACAAATAATGTTACGACGGCCACTGACCAAATAAGTAGCCAAACGGTTCACCTAAGTAATCAACTTCAAGAGCACAACCACGAGACAGAGCAGGTGGTGACAGCTGTTACTGAGATGAGTAGTACAGCAAACGAAGTGGCACAAAGTGCTCATCAAGTGGCTAGTGCAACGAATGAAGCTAACAATGACGCTCATAATGCTCAAAACCTTGTGCGAAAGTCGACACAATCTATTGGCTCTTTAGAACAGAATGTAGTGACCACAAGTCAACACATGAATTCACTCCACGACCAGTCTAAAAAGATAGATGGTGTGTTACAGGTTATTGGCGAGATTGCAGAACAAACTAACTTACTAGCACTAAACGCAGCAATCGAAGCCGCACGAGCAGGTGAGCAAGGTCGAGGCTTTGCTGTAGTAGCAGACGAAGTACGTAACCTTGCAAGTAGAACTCAAGGTAGTACGTTAGAGATTAAGACCATGCTTGATGAACTTCATAAGTTGGTTGAACAAGCAGTTTCTTCGATGGGTGAAAGTAGCAATACTTGTCAGGATGTTGTGACTTCATCAAATGATATTTCAGCGGGTTTAAATGATGTTAGCACCGCTGTCGCCTCAATCAATGCAATGACCGACCATATAGCAACTGCAGCAACAGAGCAAAGCTCAGTAACGGAAGAGATAAACCGTAACTTGGTGACTATACGTGACATTGTAAGTTCACTGCTGATATCGAGTGAAACATCAAGTACCGCTGTGGATGAACTTAAACAGGCTGGTGGGCAATTAAGCCAACTTGTTGGTCAATTTAAGCTTTAGATACTAAATAAGCATAAACACTTCAATATAAATTAAAAGTGGCGACCAATTGTTAAGCAATTTGGTCGCCACTTTCTATCAAGCGTTAAGAGTTACATATCCTTAAGTAGACTATAAAAAACATCCATCACCGCGAACACATCCCACCTATTGTCCACGTCCATCGACCATTACTATGATTGTTTTAGAAATGATGCTGAGATCAGCCACAATCCAAGATTTCATAGAGCACAGACTCAGTGCATAACTGTGGTCAAAGCCCACTTTACGACGTACATCATCAATACAGGTATCATAACCTTGATTTACTTGTGCTAGTCCCGTAATACCGGGCATTACGCCGTATGTGCGGTCAGCAAAGTAGGGGATTTCGTTCTCTAGTTTGGTGTAAAAAGTAGGGCGTTCAGGACGTGGGCCAATTAGAGACATCTCACCTTTCAATACATTGATCAGTTGTGGCAACTCATCAAGACGCGTCTTTCTTAAAAATCTGCCAACGGGTGTGATTCGTGGGTCATTCGCCGTAGCCCAAACGGCACCAGAACGCGTTTCTGCATCTTCGTACATACTACGGAATTTCATGATCTCAAAGATTTCCATTTTCTCCGGTGTCGATTTACCAACACGCAGTTGACGGTAGAAAATCGGGCCACGAGAAGTGAGTACAATAGCTATCGCAATCAATGGAAATACTGGCGCTAGCAAAATCAAAGCAATCAGTGAACTCACGAAATCGAAAGTACGTTTAGCACGAGAGATTTTGTATTGGTATAAGTTTTGGGTAGATAGCTGTTCAATGTTAATCATAATAAGTCCTTAATGATTCGCTCGTGTCCAAGGTGAGTTTTCTAGTCCGATTAGGTAACGAATGCCACCAATGAAGTTGGCATAGTGTCCAACTATCAAATAAGAGATTAACGAAATAGGTTTGTTTACGAGACGCTTTGGCAAGATGCAGCCAAGTACGCCAATGGTATAAACGGCAACTTGAGCCCATAACAGCGCTTCAAATACCAAGTAGTTGTTAAGTAAGATTGAGCACACCAAGCACACAATCATTAAATATGGAGTGAGTAGACGAAGTCCTTTTCCTGAGAAGAACGCAAACGCGATGCCTTTGAACTTCGGGCTGAACAAGCCAAACAATCGAATCGCTTGTTGCATGTTACCCGCTGAAATACGAAGTCTTCTTTTGAAATCTGTTTCTAAATTTGATTCTTCTAGTTCCAGTGCGACCATTTGTGTTTCGTATTCTGCGATGTAACCTTGTTTAACGATTCGCATCGGTAGGATGAAATCATCATTAATAGTGTTGAGTGGAAGCAGTTCGAACAGGTGTGTTCTAAACAAGTAGAAAGCGCCATGAGAACCTAAGCTCGAACCTAATGAAGCTTCTGACTCTTTAATGGTGGTTTGATACTGCCAATAGGTATTTTCACCTTCGTTACCTGTTGGGCAAAGCTGATACGTTGCGTTTACCACGCCAACCTTGTCACTTTCAAAATGAGCGGCGGCGATAAGCAAAGCGTCCAATGAAATTAAGGCAGAGACATCACTCATCGCTGTAATATCACTGGTTATACGTGTCACTTCTTCATTAACAACCGCGACTTTACCTCGGTTTACTTGATGGTCATGTATCTCAAAATAAACATCACTGCACATTGCTTCTTGGATGGTCATTTGAGCAATTGCGACTGTGTTATCGGTACAACCATCGCAAGCGATAATGACTTCCAACTTCTTTTTTGGGTAATCGAGTGAAGCAAGGTTACGAATCTTGTCTGCGATCCACTGTTCTTCGTTAAATGCAGGAATAAGAACGGTGATGGTCGGCAAGGTGCAATCTTGCTGCTCCTCTTTGTAGCAACGATGACTCTCTTCAACTTTGCGTGCGGGGTGACTTTTCGCATACCAACGCAGTAACAAAGGGTAGGCTGCGTGATGATAGACAATCAACGCACCTGAAAACAAACAAAGTCCCGCAAGTAACCAATCGATCATGCGTAAGCTCCTTCTGAGATATCGTTGTAAGACGAAACCATTTTGATGATATCGAAGTTGTCGAGAACGTAACGACGAGGTGACAAAAAGCGTTCATTTTGTTTTTCTAATAACGCACTGGCTAATCCGGCAATGCTGCCACTTTTGACGAGGGAACTGCTGATGGGACATAAGGTTTCGTCAACCGCACCGACATTCATCGCGACGGTTGGAATGTTACATGCTTGGGCTTCGAGTGTAGAAAGAGGAAGCCCTTCGTGGCGTGAAGGTAGGCAGAAGGTATCCAGCGCTCCGTAAAAGGTGGTCATGTCATCCACTAAGCCAAGAAAGATCACACGTTCGCTGAGATTCAAGCGGTCAGTGAGTTGTTCTAGCTGATTGCGTTTTGAACCATCACCAGCCAGTGCGACAACGGTGTTTGATGGCAGTAGAGCAAGTGCCTTAATCAGCTGGTCTTGACCTTTCACGTGCTCTAAACGCCCTGCACAACCAATGATGTATTTGTCGGTTGGTAGGTTGTGCTTTGCTCTCGCGTCTGCTTTTGACATCGGTTTAAACTTCTCACAATCTACGCCGTTTTTAATCGTGATGATGTTTTTGTATGAAAACGCACAACGTAACTGATTGTAAACGCGTGTTGCATCGGCCACTAACGTTGGTTGAGCTGCATTCAATGCAAGGGCTTGTAAGCGACGACGTTTGTTATTTTTCAAATGCCAAGCATCATGCTCGGTATGAATTCGAGTAGGAACCCCAGTTACACGGGCAGCGTAACCCGCGTAGAGCAGTGGGCCTATGTGATGCGTGTGAACAACATCAGGTCGAATACCGTTAAATGCTTTCATCAATTTGATGATGATACTGAGTTGTACGCCTGGTGCTTTGTCCAAAAAGACGATTTGATTTTGATACTGCTTTAATTTAGGCCAGTTGTTGATCGAGTCTTCTTTTGTCCCTTCTAAACTGACAATCAACACTTGGTCTGTTGGTTTAGTAAGGCGCAGCAAATCTAACGTTAGGGTTTCTAATCCGCCGGGAGCGAGGTGTTGAACAACGTGTATGATCTTTTTACCGTGCTTCGTTAAATGCGTATTCATAATTTGGACCCTGCCCTTATAATTCTTGTTTCGCCTTTCTGACATTTGTCTTGAAGTAACTTCTTTAAAACGTTTCGCTTCACAATGAGATTGCAGGAGTTGTGCCAATTAAATAACCTTTGCATTTCAACCGCTTACATCACCCCTCTATAGGGTAATGCCGATCAGTTAAA
>NZ_JBFRKT010000080.1:0-2961 GCF_041469545.1 Vibrio sp. 10N.286.49.C3 | reverse complement strand
GAATTACGCAACAAAGCCCTTTTTCGCAGTCATTGTTGTGACTGGTTTTCCTTTAAATTTTCCAAGAGGTCGTTTAACCAATTTGTCAGCCAACTCTTGATAGTCACTAAGTACATCGATCAAGCTTTCTAAGGTTTTAATAAATGAGTCCAGTGCTTTCGCTGAGTTTTTTATACCTTTGATTTTCTTAGCCCCACCAGCAAACCTAGCGACAAGAGTTGAAATACGAGCAGCAGCACCCACACCGGCGGTACATATCGCCAATACAACGGTTAGAATTAACTCCAACAACAGATATGCCCCAGCTTTGCCACCGTAATACGAATAGAAATTAGGTGGGATAGCTTCAAGCATTAAAGAAAGATAAGTTACATAAGAAAGAACCGTATCGTGATCTTCGATAATAGCCATGGCTTTCGGAAAGTTCTCATGTCCTTTAATTTCCTTAGCCCATTCAGGGTCGAATTCCATTAAAACGGTATCTATGAATACTTGTATTGCGTCAACGTCACCCTCTGCCATTTTCTGTGGTAGAGCTATAATGGTCTTTCGATGTTGAGCAATGCACTCTAAATTTTCTGAGAACATCCTTGCTTTCCAAGTAAAGGCCTTGGACCTCATCAATAGCATCATCCACCGACTCAAACACGCTGTTATGAAAAGAATCAAATTCTTTACCTATCGTTTCGAGCACCCAAGTAGAGTTCTTTAACTGGCCTTCTTTGGTCAGCATTGCTTTCGTTATAGTATTGAATTTATCCGTTGAATAGATAGCAAGTTTATCGACCGCAGAAGAGGTAAGGTCTGAAATGGAATCAGCAGCATCACCCCAAAAACTTGGTGATACCATGTCAACGATATCGGCTCCCCATGCAATCGCACCATCGATAACCCCATCTCCAAGTGTTAGATACCCTTCTTCATCCCACTGTTCTTTGAAGCCTTTCATATCTTCTACTAAAGCGTTGTAAGAGCCGTCTAACGTAGCTTCAACACTATCTTGAATCTTGCTAATCTGGTCTTCAATCCCTGATTCACCTGCAAATTCGACCACTACAATGTCAGTATTAGGTTTCAAGTTATCAAGTACAGTTACTCCGCCTTCTATTTTTTGTGTTTCACTCGCAAGCTTACCAATTCCCGCTTTTAGGAAATCGGACATCCCACGTTCAGCATAACATTGATCCACTTGGTAAACTCCTCGAGTTTTTAATAGTTTACTTTGAGGCAATGTATATTCTAAAACTAAATTCCACGGCTCCTGGACAGAAAAACTTCCTTCACCATTTTCGAATCTACTGAATAACAGATAGTAATCCATTCTTAATACCCTAATTTTGAAATCACCACGCCAGCATAAGGAATACGCGCCGGAGTGCCACCTTTAGTGGTTCTAAAGTCATGATGCACAGAAGCATCCATTTTCGATAATGTTCGATGTCTGCAAGGAGTTGAATCGTTCTCTATATCTGAATGTTTAAGTTTATTACAGCACCCCTTGTTTCCTTTTTTATAAACATCGTAGTTAGAGTAGTTCAAAGCACCCATTCTACGGAATTGGGTTATCTGTTTATAAACATCTAAGCTATGCTGTTGCATCTCTTTTACTATTAGTTCTAGTGCTTTAGAGTCGTTTTCATTGCAATATTTAGAACCTAGAATAGCATTTCTTAATAAGTTCAACCTTCTTTTCACATTATCAGTATAAGGTGTTGGATGTGATCCACTATCTAAAGGCATTTCATAGAAACATGCCAGTACGGGAATACCAGGCAAAACAACTATATTATGCCAATCGTTAAGATTGTATCCAAGATACGGTAGCTTTTTGAAAAGAAAATCATTATTTCCCATTTCATTAACAGTAATTATATGATGCGCTTGCAAGTTCTTCTCAAGACCTTCCATTTTGTCTTTCTCAGTAACTCCTAAGGCTTTTAGCTCTTGAAATGCATCTAGTCCTTCCTCGTTATCCCAAATTTGTTCAGGTCTAACATACTTACCGTTCAAGTCTCTGTCATAACAACGAGCATATAGTGGGTGCTGCATTGAAGAACCATTTTTGCGATTGTTGTGCGCCTTTAGTTTAATCCATGGATAATGACCATTCCCAGATGTTCCTCGCCCTGCGAAACCATACTCATCGTCCGTTTTTTTATGGTGCTTACCTTTAAAACCATTTTGGTCGCAGTAAGTCGCCGAAGGCTTTTCTGTTTTCTTCTTCCCTACTTTCTTCTCGCATAACCAACATTCATCGGGCCTCTTCTCTTTTTTTCTTGGCTGACTTTATCATCATGCGTACCCGCCTCAGCAGACCCTTTATCTGATTGAGAGCCAGCATTCGATTTAGATTTTCCTCTTCTAAGGCTCATATCGACTTTGTCTTTCAGAAACATTAAAGCATCAGGAATATGTTGGTGTGCCTGCTTTTCGACGGCTTCAACCTGAGATTTAAAATTTCCAATTTCCAGCGCATATTCATCGTAGCCAAAGAAAGAGGCTTTTTTGGCTAGCTCGTCTAATACATCAGCGAAACTCAGAATCGCCTCAGAGATAATTTGTAAGACTTCATATTTAATAACATTCCAATCCAGATTACTTAAGAACTTATCTACATCACCTTTACCATATTCTCTAACAAGAGCATAAACGTCATCACGAGATTTGTCTGACTTTACTGCCTTTCCAATTCCTTTTAGAACTGAACCCAAAGTTGGTATGGCGCCGATACCCGACAATGCCAGATCTAACCATGCTTCTTGGTTGTTCTGATTATCTTCTTCACTAAGGAACAAGATGTTTGCAGTTATATCTCTTGCATCGAGAACCTGATCAATTCCCGGGACTACACCAAGTAATGTATTTAACATTATCTGGGCAGTTGTGGGATCTTTATTAAAATCCCCTACAATCCCCCCCCCAGAGCCAGCTGCCAATGTAACCCGGCTTTGTTGCGTAATT
>NZ_JBFRKT010000079.1:0-336 GCF_041469545.1 Vibrio sp. 10N.286.49.C3 | reverse complement strand
TGTGCCATCGTCTTTGATGGTCGCGTCGCCCGTCGCCGTGTTGTTCGTCGTCGTGCCCGCCGCCGCCGTCACTTTCAGGCCGAAGGTTTCATCGCCTTCGTACACGCCGTCTTGGTTGGTCGCCACGCTCACGATGATCGCCGTTACGCCCGCTGGCACCGTCACTTCACCGTTGCTCACGGCTAGGGTGTGCACTGTGCCTTGTGCGTCGGTGTAGCTTGCGCTGATCGCGCCCACATCGTTCGCTTCTGCGCTGTATTGACCGTCCACTAACGCGTCTAACGTTAACGTCACCGCCGCTTCGCTTGGTTTGTCTAAGCTCACCGCAAAGTTTGC
>NZ_JBFRKT010000078.1:0-25643 GCF_041469545.1 Vibrio sp. 10N.286.49.C3 | reverse complement strand
GCTTATCCGAACGGCATTAACTCATTGAGTGGCTTTTTTACTTTCAAACGTTGATATTTGTTAACTCTAAATTAAGCGTCTTAAGAAACGTTAATTTTAAATCTCAGGACTTTCAAACTTGAATCGGGGTCAACATCGACAAACTCAGGTGGGTTATCTAGACGCTCGATAAACTCAACACTTGGCGCTTCTTCTACCATCGTCTCAATCAAGAAGTTTGGTGACACTGCTGGTGAGTTAACACAAGCAATCACTTCACCACCTTCGGTTAGAAGCTCAGGCAAACGACGTAAGATCTTTTTGTAGTCTTTAGTAAGTGCAAAGCTGCCTTTTTGGAACGAAGGCGGATCGATAATAACCAGCTCATATGGGCCACCCTTCTTGATTTTTCCCCACGACTTAAAGATATCGTAGCCAAGGAAGTTCACCGAGCGCATATCATGCTCATTCAAGCGGTGGTTATCACGGCCTTTGTTCAGTGATCCGCGAGACATGTCTACGTTCATACATTGTCGAGCGCCACCCGCAATCGCCGCCACAGAGAAACCACAAGTGTATGCGAACAGGTTAAGAACGTTCTTATCCTTAGCATTATCTTGTACCCACTGACGGCCATTACGCATGTCTAGGAACAGACCGAAGTTCTGATTGCGGCCAATGTCTAGTTGGTACTTAAGCCCATGTTCAACCACGACTGGTGAGTCGTTCAATTGACCCCACAACACTTCAGAGGGCGCGCCATCAGCATAACGGTGTTGCAGCACAATGCTTGTGCCCTGTTTTACTTGCCAGATATCTTTGTTAGTGAGGTCGACCAATCCAGTCTTTAGAGATGATAAGAACGCTTGGTCCACTTCTTTAAACACGTTAACCAATAACTGTCCATCAACCCAATCACAAGTGAGTTGATCTAGGCCGGGCCAAAACTTGCCACGCCCGTGAAAAATACGACGTAGTTCATTCGGCACTTCATTCAATTGCTGTTCAATATGACTAAAAAACAGAGGTAAAGCTGATGCTTCCATTATTTCACTCACTTAGTGTTTAGCTTTGGCCACGTTAATGACCAAGGTTCAAGCCAACTGTCTAAACCATTAGACACGATCTCTTGATGCCATTTCTCACCCAAAGAGTCGAGGTTTCTTGGATCGCAGACATATTCGTAGGCTTGTGATTGATAGGTAAATCGAATCGCGAAGGCATGCAGATAGCCTCTGTCAGCCTCGTTCGATGGATTGTAAATAGGATCACCAACAATAGCCGAGCCAATGGACTTCATCGCGACACGGATCTGATGAGTTCGCCCCGTATAGGGTTTACATAAAAGTAGACGCTCACCGGGTTCAGCCGTTGCAGATAAAAATTGGGTAATCGCTGGGTTTTCTTTGGTTGTCAGCAGCTTCCAGCTTGAGCGTCGTGAACGCTCCATATCTCCTGAGATCAGCCCCTGCTTTTTCTTCGGCTTCTTGGAGCCTATCGCAAGGTAGTACTTCTCTACTTCACGCTTTGCAAACAACTGTGAAAGCTCACTCGCTGCTGGGGTATTTTTTGCCAGCAGTAGAATTCCTGACGTCATTTTATCGAGACGATGGACTAAATATAGCTTCGGCTCATTAATTGCCTTAGCAACTTCTTGCAATAACATCGTATCACCATCGTCTTTATGGACGCTGACGCCTGGATGTTTGTTTATAAGTAAAAAATCAGAGTGATTCAGAAGAATGTCGAACATGTAAAGGCTAGCTCCATTGTAGAACGTGGAGTATACCGTGTCTGAACCCAGATTCCAGCTACGAAAAAGCCCAACGAGTTCAATAAACATTGAATCGTTGGGCTTATGTTTCAATAGGCAACTTTCACTGGGAAGTCTTTAATCAATTCGCTCTAAGCTTATGTTCTAGACTTATGATCCAGCTCTAAGCTCTAAGCAAGTTTGAACTTACCTACTAAGCCTTCAAGCTCGGCAACTTTAGCATTCAAACCTGATGTGTTCTCAGAGCTGCGAGTCGCTAACTGTAATGACTGTTCAGAGATATCACTGATTGCCGTAATATCCGCTGCGATTTCTTTTGTCACCGCTGTCTGTTCTTCTGCCGCAGTCGCAATTGAGTTAACCATGCTTTGTACGTTGCCCGCACCACTAACAATTGCTTCTAGAGCCGATACCGCCCCTGTACTTTGCTCTACACCAATTTCAACTAAACGACAGTTGTCTTGAGTGTAAGTCACCGCTTCTTGAGTACCAGATTGAATAGATTGGATGATACCAGACACTTCTTGTGTTGCTTTAGTCGTTCTCTCCGCTAGCGCTCGTACTTCATCAGCTACCACGGCAAAACCACGACCGAACTCACCAGCACGCGCAGCTTCAATAGCCGCGTTCAGAGCCAAGAGGTTGGTTTGTTCTGCGATATCTTCGATTACCTTGATAACACTGCCAATCTGCTCACCATGTGAACCCAGCGTGTTCATTTGTAACGACATGTCGCTCATTTGAGTAGACACTTGTTGGATGCTCGCAACCATCTCCACGATCACTTTACGACCGTCTTCTGCAGACGTTTCTGAGCGGCGCGCTTCTTCATAAGTAGAAGTACCTTGTTGCGCTACTTCAGAAATGGTTAAGCTTAGTTCTTCTGCCGCAGTCGCAATCAATGTCGCTTTATCTGCTTGAGCAGAGGCGCCAGATACGATGTCGTGGCTGATTGATGATAGCTCACCAGTAACGGATTGAACTTGGGTAGTCACTGATGAGATAGAACCGAGGAGATCGACCAATGACGTTTGCATCTGGTTGATCGATTGAGCAAGGTCAGCCAATTCATCACCAGAATCATCAACAATATCTCCAGCCGTCAGGTCACCATTTGCTACGCGGCGTGCAACTTGTTCAACACGAGTTAAGCGATTAGTAATAGAGCTAGACAATACAAACGCAATTACACAGCCAAACACAATCGCAACCGCAGTCAACACCATAATCGTGCGTTCGATTGTAATAAACGAATCCGTTAGTGTTAGCAGAGCTCGCTCCGTATCAGCAATCTCACTTTCAGATGCTTGATCAAGCAAATTTTCAATCGGGATAAGATTACTCTCATACAAAGAGCGAAGCTGCTGGATATTTGATAACAATGCAGTTTCATCATTAAGCATAGGTACGAGCTTCGATTCAAACTCTTGAGTAAAGCGCCCCATTAGCTCTTCAATTCGCTGAACACGACGATGGTCCTCTGAGCCTTTACTCTCTAAACGCTTTGCTTCTTCAATTGCTTGAGAAAATTGAGTCTTGTTAGCTCGATAATCATTGAGCGCATTACCGCCCTGAACAACCGCGCCCAAAGCATCACGGTAAACATCACCAGCTTCATCGATCAATATAAGGTAGGTAACAGTTCCTGGAACATCATCCAGTCTAATTTCATCAGAGCTCTCGTGAGCCCCAATCACTTCTATCGATACAATCCCTACTAACGTGACAAGCACCGCCAATATAGATCCAAAACCCAAATATAGTTTTTTTCTCACTGACAATTTCACAGAACACCTACCTAAAATAAATACAGGCCGATATAGCCTAACCGAAAGATATATCGGCCACCACACGGATAACTTTAGGGGACGATGTTTTTATTTCTCGAAAAACAATAAGTACGTCGCATAAAAAACGGGAGCCAATGGCTCCCGCTTATCAATTAACTTTAGTTTGCGATTAGAGTTTCTAAGAATTATAGCTTCTTAGAAATAAGCGCAGAGCCGGCAATGATACCAATACCTAGTAGCATGATTGCACCTTTACCGCTGTCGAAGCCAGAAGAGATACCCATGAACGCTACGATAGCGATAGCTACTGGGATGATGTACTTAACGAGTGTGTACCATAGACCGAATAGTGGGAAAGATACTTCACCGTCGTTAGTGATTTCTTTCTCTAGGTCAGCACGGTTTAGTCTCCAACCAGCGAAGATACATACCAACATACCGCCAACTGCTAGGAAGATTTTATCCGTTAGTAAGTCGAAGATATCAAATGCACCAGTACCAAACAGTGTTGGACCAAAGCCACCAAGAGATAGAGAAGCGAAGATACATAGAATCGCCATTACGACACTTGCAGACAGTACAGCTGTTACACGCTTCATGCCTTTCTCATCGATTAGGTACGAAACAACAACTTCAAGTAGAGATACTGAAGAAGTCAGTGCCGCAACACTTAGACCAACGAAGAACATAAGAGCAAATAGAAGACCAACTACGCCGCCCATTTCAGCGAATAGCTGAGGAACAACAACGAATACTAGACCAGGACCTGCTGCAGGTTCCATACCGAATGCGAACATTGCAGGGAACATTGCAACACCAGCTAGGATAGCAACGCCTGTATCCATCGCCGTAACCATAGCTGTAGTTTGAACTAGGTTCTCTTTCTTCTTAAGGTAAGAACCGTAAGTCAACATACAACCCATACCAAGAGATAGTGAGAAGAATGCTTGACCTAGTGCGGCTAGGATTACACCGCTGTCTACTTTAGAGAAGTCAGGGCTGAATAGGAATTCAAGACCAGCCATCGCGCCCGGAAGCATTAGGCCTTTGATTGATACCACGATAAGGATGATGAAAAGAAGTGGCATCAGAATCTTACCCGCTTTCTCAATACCGCCAGAAATACCCTTCATAACGATGACAACGTTAAGTAGTAGGTATAGGCCCATCCACATTAGTGGCTGAACTGGGTTTGAGATAAAGCCACCGAAGCTGTCGCCAATTGCTTCAGGTGCGTCTAGTAGACCACCAGCAATTTTACCGATGTATGCGATAGACCAGCCACCTACTACAGGGTAGAAACCCATGATAAGTAAACCACTGACTACGCCAATAACACCAGCGAACGTCCAGCGACGGTCAGTTGATTTAAATGCACCTACTGCTGATTTTTGCGTATGACGGCCAATCGCAAATTCAGTCAGCATCACACTAAAACCGATGAAGATTACAAAAAACAGATAAATTGCAACGAATGCACCGCCGCCACTTTCACCTGCTGTGTATGGGAATTTCCAGATGTTACCTAAGCCAACAGCAGAACCTGCTGCAGCCATTACGAATCCTAATTTCGAACCCCAGGTATCGCGGGGTGTAGTGGTTGTATTACTAGTAGCCACGTTTACTCCAAACTTTTGTGTTATGTGATGTTGTATTTTGCTTTGTGTGGCGTCATTAAAAGATAAGGTGTATATAATAATTTACACCATTAAAAGATTTGATTGACGCTCGTTATCTAGCAAGTAAACCAGTTTAAGAATACAATTGGAAGCCCGAACCGTATATATTTCGTTATCAATGTAAATCTTTATGGTTAAATGCCGGTTTTTCATACAAAACAATTGCATTCGTCTTAAGTTAACTAAAACTTAACAACTTTAACCTGTTTACAGCTTTTGCTCTATTTTGTAAATAGTTGATTCCTTAAATTCCCATATCCGTAAAATAGCATTACTATCTAAGTGTCTCTTTTTTCGAGTATTCAATGTGGAAAAGCTCTACCATTTTTTAACTTTAGCTTCTGTCGCTTTATACTGGGTCCTTGTCGCCGGTGTGACTTTTCGTGTCGTACTAAAACGACGCTCTGTCAGCGTTTCTCTCGCATGGTTGATGGTTATCTACATTATCCCTATTGTTGGCGTCGCTTGTTACTTCCTTTTCGGAGAGCTAAATCTCGGTAGAAAGAGGGCTGAGCGGGCACATCGTATGTTTACGCCTTTTGGTGATTGGTTCCGCCAATTAAATGATTGCCAAGTCCACCTTCCAGGTAAAGTCGGCTCTCCTATCCACAAAATTGATGAGCTTTGTAACAATCGGATGGGCATCCCAGCTCTCAGCGGAAACACACTTTCACTGCAGGCTTCTCCTAATGAGATCCTACACGCAATTATCGAAGATATAGAAAACGCCCAGACGAGTATCAAAATGGTTTTCTATATTTGGCACCCCGGCGGCTTAACTGATTCCGTCGCTTCCGCACTTATTCGAGCTGCAAAACGTGGTGTCGATGTTAAAGTTTTACTCGATTCTGCAGGTAGCCCGCGTTTTTTTAAAAGTCACTGGCGTTCAATGATGAAAGACGCTGGCGTTCACGTTGTCCAAGCATTAGAGGTTAGTCCTTGGCGTATTTTCTTACGCCGTTTAGATCTAAGGCAGCACCGGAAGATCATCGTGATTGATGAGTCCATCGCCTATACCGGGTCAATGAATATGGTAGATCCAGCTCATTTCAAACAGAGCTCAGGTGTCGGCCAATGGATTGATGTCATGGTTCGCGTCACTGGGCCAACCGTTAACGTGTTGTCAGCAATTCATGGTTGGGATTGGGAAGTGGAAACCGGTGAACGCATTCTTCCTGATTTACCAGAGTGCCCGGTTGAAGAAATAATGACGCATCATCCAGTTCAAGTAGTGCCATCTGGGCCGGGCATGCCGGAGTATTTGATTCTGCAAGTTCTTACTATTGCGATTAATCAAGCAAACCATTCAGTTCGTATTACAACACCCTACTTTGTACCGAGTGCCGACTTATTAGAAACACTCAAAATGACGGCACAACGTGGTGTCAGCGTAGAATTAATCATTCCACATAACAACGATTCATTAATGGTTAAATGGGCTTCTCGCGCCTTCTATACCGAACTGCTTGAAGCCGGAGTGAAGATATATGAGTTTTACGGCGGGCTTCTTCACACCAAATCGGTAGTGATTGATGAAGAGTTTTGCTTAATCGGAACGGTCAATATCGACATGCGCAGCCTATGGCTTAACTTCGAAGTAACGCTAGCCGTTGATGATGTGCACTTCACCAAGCAACTGTTTGATTTGCAGCAATCCTATATTGAATCATCTCATCCAGTGGAATTGGAGCAATGGGAGCAGAGAAACCTACGCAACCGCTTCTTCGAAAGGTTGTTTTACTTATTCAACCCGCTGCTTTAATTCCATCAATGCGTCCACCGCGGCTCATCACTCGCCGACTATCGGATTTTAAACCTTTCACGATAAACGACGTGGAAGGTTAAAAAGCGAAAGAAAAGCGCAAAAACTCCCGCTCTGCTCTTGCTTTGAAGGCTATTGGCATGTTTTAAATAGGACATAACCGATTGATAAGGAATTCACAGCATGTCCGAGAACAAAACCACTAAACTGATCACTGCAGGTCGTGATAAGAAGTGGACTAATGGTGTCGTTAACCCACCAGTACAACGCGCTTCAACTGTCGTGTTCAACACAGTAGAAGAGAAACGCAAAGCGACCATTAACCGCGCTAACAAGACACTTTTCTACGGACGCCGTGGCACCACGACTCATTTCGCATTTCAAGATGCAATGGTTGAAGTTGAAGGTGGTGCAGGTTGCGCACTTTACCCTTGTGGTACGGCAGCCATCTCTAATGCCATCCTCTCTTTTGTTGAAACAGGTGACCATATTCTGATGGTCGATACCTGTTATGAACCCACTCGTGATTTCTGTGACACCATAATGAAAAAGATGGGTGTAGAGACCACTTACTACGAGCCAACGATCGGTGAAGGTATCCAAGACCTTATTAAGCCAAATACTAAGGTTCTATTTACTGAATCTCCGGGTTCAGTCACCATGGAAGTTCAAGACATCCCAACACTCGCACGTATTGCCCATGAACATGACATCATTGTAATGCTCGATAACACGTGGGCGGCTGGTGTTAACTTCTCACCGTTCGATTTTGGCGTCGACATCTCAATTCAAGCGGCGACTAAATACATTGTTGGTCACTCTGATGTGATGCTAGGAACGGCAGTAGCCAACGAAAAATGTTGGGATCAACTGAGAGAGCAGAGTTACTTGATGGGACAGTGCGTATCTCCAGATGACGCTTATCTTGCTCTTCGCGGTATTCGCACTCTTGACGTTCGACTTCGCCAACATGCTGAAAGCAGCCTAAAAGTAGCAAAGTGGTTAGAAACACGCCCTGAGGTTGACCATGTTCGTCACCCTGCCCTTGAGTCTTGTCCCGGTCATGAATTCTTCAAACGAGACTTCACTGGCGGTAATGGTTTGTTCTCTTTCGTTCTTAAGAACTCAAACACAAAAGCAACGACTGCTCTGCTTGATGGTATGACGCACTTTAGTATGGGTTACTCATGGGGTGGATTTGAAAGTTTGATTCTAGCGAACGAACCGAGCAGCTTTAATAGCTTGAGAACGGTAGCGAACCCTAACTTCGAAGGAACCTTGATACGCGTTCATATCGGCTTAGAAGACGTCGATGATCTGATTGCGGATCTAGAAGCTGGACTAGATCGTTACAACGCTCTGGTTTAAGTAAAACAATAAACAAGTTTCCACAAAAAGGCAGGGACAACCTGCCTTTTTTAGTTCGGTAAGCTCTTGGTGTAGAAGTTATATGACTACTTCTGAACCTTAAAACATACCCAATTAAAAATTTCGAAACGATTTTTATTAAATAAATAGAGTGAGTCATCGGTGACAACAACTGAGTAATCAATATTCAGCCCCTTATACGAGCTATACTCTCGATTAATAACAGGATCATCAGTTTCAGTTGTCGGCGAATAATCAATGATAGAGATAGACAACTCGCCATCTTCTAACGAATAACGACCTGAGGAGTGGTGCTCCAATTTACTCACCTGACCATCCTTCCTTTCAATCTTTACCGCCTCTGCAATCATAAACGTATTGTCTGATTGGAAGGTAAAAGTCATACGTTCATACAACGATTGATAAGATTGAAATGCCTGCGTCATAAAGCCTGTTTTGATGGTTTTACAGTGCCAACGAGTGCCCGCTAATACGTTTCTATCAATCATGAAACTTGCAGCTGTGAGTGCTAATACCAATAGCAAACCAATTATTCGCAAAAGTAACTCCTTTGAGCCATGTAATTCACAAACGAATCAAAAGATGACTCAACTTCAAAAATAGATGACAAGTAATTAAGAGCTTCGCCATCCTTTCTCTCAATTAGCATATACAAAGCATCATTTTCAGGTTGGTTGACAGATGGATAAATGCGAACAAAAACATCAACATTACAGTGGCTAGGTATAACTTGTATCAGTCTCTCAGTGATCGCAGGCAACGAGTAGGCTTCATTGCGAACAATATGGAAAAAGTAGTGATTAGTTTCATCTACGAAGCTGTCGTGATACTCATTTTTATCAACAAAGTATGGCAATGGCTGATAGTAAGCCTGAAATATATTAAACAAAGAGATCAACACACAGGTAAAGGCTAAAAAGTAGCCCACGCAGGCTAAATGACGATGAACAAAAAGCTTAAAGCTAGGTGGTACCGCGTTGACTGAACCTCTCGGGCTAACTGTGGACAATGGCATTTCCATGTCGCCTTCAACGCTTTGTGTTACTGATGCAGGCATAACATGAGCCTGCTCATCTTGCGGCTTTTTCTCAGGTGACTCGCCTGAGGTTTGTGTTTGATTTGTCGTTATTGATGATGGGTTAAGATCGGCTTGCGATAATCCTATCGTTTGAGGAGACTCTGGTACTAAATCCGCCTCAGGGACTGTCGCTTTAGGCTCTGTATTTTGAGGTTGAGATGATTCCTCTATCTCCAGAGAATACCCCATTTTACTGACGGTACGAATCGTGGCGCAACCACAAGTCACTCTGTTCAGTGTTTTTCTAAGCTTAGATATCACGTTGGTCAACGCTTGCTCAGAGACAATCACATCCCCCCAACATCTATCAAAGATCAGGCCTCGCTCAATGCATTCGCCTGTATTTTCAAGCAAGAATAGGAACACTTTACCTTCTAGCGGCGCGATAGTTTCTACGTGGCCATCCTCACGCATAAACTGCCTAAGCAAGGGATCATAGTTAGCATCACATATTTGGTAGTTTTGTTGATTCACTATCGTTGTCTACATTTGAATTTGGTCGCATATAATATTGAAAAGTTTATAAATGACCAGTGAATTTTTCAATTTACACACAATTATTTCGCGTCGAGAAATAACACCTTTATTTATGTGGGCAACCTTCTAAATGGTCATTAACCATACCTGTCGCTTGCATTAACGCGTAACAGATTGTTTCCCCAACAAACTTAAAGCCTCTCTTCTTCAAAAACTTACTCATCGCTTTGGATTGCTCGGTAGAAGCGGGAACTTGAGTCATCTCAATCCAGTGGTTTTCGATCACCTTGTTATCGACAAATTGCCATAAGGCGTTTGAAAGAGAACCAAACTCTTTCTGCAGTTCAAGCGTTGCTCGAGCGTTGTTATACACAGAGGCAATCTTGCCTTTATGCTTAACCACATCAAAGTTCTCTATGACGTGTGGCACATTGTCTTCATTCAATTCGGCTAACTTGTTTAGATCGTAATTATCAAAGGCAGCACGATAGCCTTCGCGCTTTTTAAGGATCGTAATCCAGCTAAGGCCTGCTTGTGCCCCTTCTAAGGTAATGAACTCAAACAAAACTTGGTCATCATAAACCGGTACGCCCCACTCTGCGTCGTGGTACTCCCTTTCCAGTTCGTGCTTCAGTGCCCATGCACACGTTCTACCTTCAGTGTTTGTTTCCATGTTATTGCTACCTATTTTAAATCACTCAGAAATGATAATGCCCCTAAACAGGGGCATTAATTCAAAGACTCACTCGTCTTACGAGACTTCAATTTTATGGAATAGACGATACAGCACAGGTACCACGATTAGCGTCAGTACGGTGGCGAAGCCCAAACCAAACATGATGGTTACCGCCATTGGCTTGAAGAAGATATCCGGTAACAATGGAATCATACCGAGAATCGTTGTGATAGCCGCCATACATACAGGACGTACACGACTCAATGCCGCATCAACAACCGCTATATATGGGTCTTTACCTGACTTCATCTCAATCTCAATTTGATCAAGCAGTACGATACCGTTCTTCAGAAGCATTCCAGACAAACTCAAGAAGCCCAGAAGCGCCATAAAACCGAACGGTGTATTCAAGGCTAGCAAGCCTGTCGTTACCCCTATCAAGGCGAGTGGTACCGTTAACCAAACAATCAGAGGCTCTTTCACCGAATTAAACAAGAACACCGTGATTAAGAACATGAACAAGTAGCCTAACGGCATAGTTGTGAACAGTGACGCTTGAGCGTCAGCTGACGACTCGTATTCACCACCCCATTCCAATGAATAACCCGGTGGCATCTCAATCGCTTCTATTTGTGGCTGTAAGCGTTTCTGTAAAGTTGATGCTGTCTCTTCACCCAGTAGGTCAGGATCCGCCATTACCGTCAGCATACGCTTACGGTTCTTACGGATGATCAGTGGATCTTCCCATTCCAATTCGTAGCCTAGTGTTACTTGTTGTAGTGGGATGTATTCACTTAATGCCGGGCTCCAAATCTTCATACCTTCGATGTTGCGAATATCAATTCGCTCATCTTCAGGTAAACGAGCCACAATAGGCATCAGCGTAGTACCATCACGATACACACCAATCGACTTACCAGAGAAAGACATCGCTAGGAAATCATCAACGTCAGATTTGGTAATACCATAACGACGCGCTTGGCTTTCGTTGAACTGAGGCTCGAGTACCTTAGTTCTTTCACGCCAATCGTGACGAACGTTAAACGACCCATTGTCAGCACGCATGATGTCCATAACTTGAGCTGCGATTGAACGTAAAACCGTTGGATCAGAACCCACAATTCGCGCTTCAATTTTAGCACCGCCACCAGGACCTAATTCGATCTGCTTAAGTTTGTAATTAATTTCAGGGAACTGGCCGTCTACATGCTCACGAAAGCGCAACATCAAACCTTCAAGTACTTCATAACTCTTCACACGAACCGTTATCTCACCGTATGCGCTATAACTTTTCTCTGGCGCATAAGTCAGCATGAAACGTTGTAGGCCTTTACCTGCCGTTGTCGTGATGTGCTCAACTTCGTCCTGCTCTGCTAACCAACCTTCAAGCACTTTAAGCTTAGTGTTGGTCGCACGAATATCGGTACCTTCCGGCATCCAAACATCCACTTGGAACATTGGCGTAGTCGAAGATGGGAAGAAGGCTTGTTTTACAAAACCAAAGCCGTAAACACTCGCACCCAAACCAATAATCAGAACGAACATCGTGAGCCACGCACGCTTCATACAGAACTCAAGGAAGTTTTTATAAATAACAAAAACCATCCCGTTGTATGGGTCTTTACCTTCACTATCTGGATCGACTTTCTGGCCTTTGAAGAACATATCGGCAAAGAATGGCGTGAGTGAGATGGCCGTAAACCAACTCAGCATCAAGGAGATAAGTAGAACCGTGAACAAGGTGCCACAATATTCGCCCGTTGAGTCTTCAGACAAACCGATTGGGGCAAAAGCGGTGACCGCAATAACCGTTGCACCAAGCAGTGGCCATTTGGTTTGGGTCACAATATCTGTAGCGGCCTGCATTCGGGTTCGCCCCTTCTGCGTGCCGATCAATATCCCTTCCACCACCACAATGGCATTATCCACCAGCATCCCCAGAGCGATAACCAACGCGCCCAATGAAATACGTTGAAGGTCGATCTTGAAGTACTGCATGAAAATGAAGGTACCGAATACGGTCAACAGCAGTATCAAACCAATCAACAGGCCAGAGCGTAGCCCCATAAAGAACAGTAACACTACGATTACGATCGCAACTGCCTGCCCTAAACTCACCACGAACCCGCTTACCGACTTATCAACTTCTTTGGGTTGGTTATAAACCTCAGATATGTCAATACCTACGGGCTGTTGGTATTTCAGCTCGGCGAGCCTTCGGTCAAAGGCTTCACCCACTGCGACCACGTTCACGCCTTGTGCAAAAGAAACACCAAGGTTAAGTGCGAGCTTCCCGTTATAGCCAATGATGTTAGTAGGCACTTCAACATAACCACGAGTTACATTCGCCACATCTTTTAGATAGATAAGCCCTTGAGCACCACCTTCCGTAAGAATCAAATCACCGAGCTGTTCAACATTCTGGAACTCTCCTGTTGGATGGATTCGAATGTACTCATCACCAATCCTGACAGCACCTGCACTTGAAACAATATTCTGAGTGGATAAAAGGTTAAATACAGTATTTGGAGACAAACCCAGAGAGCTGATCCGTTTCATCGATATCTCAATGAACACTTGCTCTTGCTGTTGGCCGGATACCGAGACTTTACTGACCCCATCAACAAGTTCTAGCTCTCGCCTTAAGTAGTCAATGTAATCCAATAGTTCTTTATAACTGTAGCCATCGCCAGTAACAGCAAGCAAAATACCATAAACATCACCAAAGTCGTCTATGACTTGAGGGTCATTTACCCCGGGTGGCAGTTGACCTTTCAAATCATTCACTTTTCGACGAAGTTCATCCCAAATTTGCGGAAGATCATCAGGGCCGTAATTATTCTTCATCGTTACCGTAACCTGAGACAGGCCACGACTAGAGATAGAGTTAACTTCATCAACATAGGTAAGCTGTTGAATCGCTTTCTCTAATGGGTAAGTCACTTCCTCTTCCACTTGCTGAGGCGTTGCTCCCGGGTAAGAGGTCACTACCATGGCATCTTTGATGGTAAAGGCAGGATCTTCTAAACGGCCCAAACCAAAGAATGCAGACACACCACCAATAAGAAAGATCAGTGATAGCATCCAGCTAATGACCTTATTTCGTATAAAATAAGCCGCCACTCCAGTGATTTGGTCATCACCCTGTTGATCATCACTTTGGGGCTTGTTATTGACTTCACTCATTGTTCGTCTCCTGAGACAATACTTCCACTGTCATCCCATCTCGCAATCGCGATACGCCTGCAACAACGACATGCTGCCCCATTTCTAATCCTTTGATTATCTGCAATGTTTTCTGATTCGCTTTGCCTAATACGACTTGCTGCTTAGATACTGTATTGTCGTCATTAAGAATCCACACGTAAGAGTTTTGACGAGTTAACTCATCCCCATCGGCATTAAACACAGCCTCAATAGGAATAAGTACGCCTGCTTTTAATTTCAACCCGATATCACGCCCATTTGACGTGACCTCAACGGCCATACCGTCAAGAATCAAATCATCTTCTGGCATAGGCAAAGCAAGCGTGACGGTAAATGTACCTGTGTTTGGATCGGGTTCAGTCGTAAACTCTTTTATCCCCGCACTGTATTCATTCCCACTTGGAACTCTAACTACTGCCTCAATATTCGAGATAGTCGCTTCATTTGGTTGATTTACATAGATTTGGTCAGGCAATTGGATAACAACTTCAACATCCTCAACACTGTGAATATTCACAATCTGTTGGCCAACCTGAATATTTTCGTATTGGTCAACACTGACACGAGAGATAATTCCATCAACCGGTGCGCGAAGCTTAGTAAATGACAAACGCAGTTTTGCCAATTCTAACTCGGCATAAGCGATTTGACGCTGAGCGGCAATCTCATCGAATTGAGACTTAGCCAATAACCCCTTTTTGACCAACGGACTTGAACGTCTGTATTGGCTGTTAATCACTGTGTATCGAGCTTGAGCGTTATCAACGTCCAACTGATAATCTGTTGGATCTAACTCGGCAAGAACATCACCCTTTTTAACTTGTTCACCTTCTTTGACATCAAGTTTAAAAATCTCACCAGCGACACGGAAACTTAGGTGCGCTTTCTCAGCAGCATTAGCCACTGCTGGAAAATAGAGTTTATCGTTAAAGTCTAAGACGGAGATTTCAATGGCTTTAACAAGAGGAAGCTTTTCGACTTCAGTGACACCTTTGTCTTTACAGGCTGTCAACAACGCCAAACATGATAGGCCGATGGCTTTTGATACTGTCTTCATGTTAGAGCCCCCTTTCCTTGATCCACTCACGAACTTTGACGCCAGTTTCTAATCCATTAACGCCCGAGGTCACAACGCGATCTCCGTCGTTAAGACCCGAAATAATATGACGTTTTTCATCAATGACTATCGCGACTTCTTCGACGATACCATCGTTGTTAACGCGCCATACTGAGACATCATCTCCATTGGTCATCATTGCTGAGGTTGGAATTTTTGTCGCCGCTGCTTGTGAAGAAACAAGGTTAACCGTGCCAGACATACCCGGCAGGATGCCGATATCAGTCGGTCTCTCCATTACCATGGTGACCTTGTATGAACCGGTTTTAGGATCGGCTTCGGTATCGACTTCTTGAAAGGTGAGGACATAAGAATGTTCAGGGAAAGCATCGAATACCATAGTTGCGTCTGTCTCAAACCCTGCAGAAAAGCGTGCAATTAATTGATCAGGCAATAAGAAGACAACTTTGAGGATCTGATTCGTTTGGATATTCATTACACCTTGCTTAGCCGCGATGTATTCGTGGTTTTCAGCAGGAATAATAGAAATAGTACCATCATATGGCGCAACGAGTGTGGTGTAGCGAAGATTAGCTTTTGCTTGATTTAAAACCGCTCTTGCAGAGTTATGATTTGCTTTCGCTTGGTCAAAATCTTGCTCAGAAACCACTCTATCCTTACGTAGCTTGATGGAACGTTGGTATTGCACATCGGCAAGTTTGAAGTTAGCTCTTGCCTGCTTTTCTAGCAACTGATACTCATCAGGATTAAGCGTTGCCAATGCATCACCTTTGGAGACCTGTTGCCCCGCAGTGACATCGATCGTTTTTAGTAAACCGGGGACTCGAAATGCCAATACGGCTTTATCGCCCGCTTCAGTAGTCGCAGGAAAATTTCGTTCGAAGGCATTGTTACCGACCGAGACGGTGAAGAGTTTGGCTGGTCGTGATTCGGGTTCTGGAACCGGAGGGAGCTCCTTACCACACCCAGATAACCCGGATAAGGTCACCAATAGGACTAGGGAGGCTTTGTACATTGCGATCATCCATATCTATAAATATTTTATTAACATAGATTAATCACATGTAACTTACCAGTTATCGTAAGATTTATTTAGACAAAATTATTAAAAAAAATAACGGCTTGGGATAAATTTTCCTAAACCGTTATCTAATCTTTTTAAGGCTTAACCACTACATGTTCTTAAATGCACGGTCGACTTTAAAAGTGTCCGAAGTCACATAAGCTTCCATATTGCGTACACTGGTCTCTAACGTCTGGAAATCACCCTCTAAAGTGCCCAACAAAGACTCTGCTGTTTGCCCTTTTTCCCAGGGTTTTTGCTTGAGTGTGTGCTCTTGTTTGGCTTTCATCTGATCGACATATTGAGGTGGTTGTTTTTCAAGCATAAATGTCAAAGCTAAATACGCTAATAACACCAAAAAGCTACCACCTAGCAGTGCGGCTGAGATCACTAAGATACGAACCAACCAAACTTCAAGGCCAAAATAGTTCGCTAATCCGGCACACACGCCAGACAATTTACCGTTAATCGGATCGCGATACAGTTCTCTACTCATAGTTTCGTCTCCAGTTAGGTGACTCCGCATCCAGTATTTTTTCTAACGTTTTCACTCGGTCTTGCATCGACTCAGCTTGCTCAGAAAGCTTATGCAGACGCTGAAGATCCGTTTCTGAAAGACCATTGCTGGATTTCTTCTTGCTGCGGTAGTGTAAGAATAACCATAGCGGTGCCACGAAGATCAAAAAGACAATCAGTGGACCTGCAATTAGAAATGTTGACATAGACAACTCCTAAAATTATTTATCGCGGTTTTCAACTTGTTGCTTCAGTTTCGCCAGCTCTTTTTCAATCTCGTCTTGAGCTTGTAGCTCTGCAAACTCTTGGTCTAAAGATTTTGCGTTACCGGTTTTTGCGTAAACGTCAGCTTCAGCTTCTAATTCATCCACTTTACGTGAGAATTGCTCAAACTTCGCCATTGCTTCGTTGGTTTTGCTTGAATGCAGATGTTTTTGAACATCGCGACGATTGCTTGCTGCATTATTACGAATCATTAGTGCTTGCTGTTTTGCACGAGTTTCTGCAATTTTAGTTTCAAGCTTACCGATCTCACTGGTTAGTTTTTCGATGGTTTCATGAACCAAGGTTTGCTCGGTATGAAGACTCTTGATGATATCTTCAAGTTTTTGCTTTTCGATTAGTGCCGCTCTAGCCAGATCTTCACGTTGTTTAGTCAGGGCTAATGTCGCTTTATTCTGCCAATCTAGAATCTGAGTTTCGATAGCTTCAACTTTACGTGCTAGCTCTTTCTTGTCTGCAATGGCTTTTGCTGAGTTAGTACGAACCTCAACCAGCGTGTCTTCCATTTCTTGAATAATGAGGCGAATCATCTTTTCAGGATCTTCAGCCTTATCTAATAGTGCACTGATGTTTGAATTTACAATGTCTGCAAAGCGAGAAAAAATACCCATAAGAAACTCCTTAATTGCAATAATGGCAAATAGGTTTTAAATCGTTTTCGATTTCTCAATCCACTTGCTCAAAAATCTACGTCTGTTGTTAAACCTACCATAAGTAATCCAAGTAGCGTGCCAACTTTTAAGCCATTGTTTATCAAATACTTACAATAAAATGTTGATGAACCCGAACCATGCTATGATGAATTTAGCCAAGTATTGGTATTTTTCACCACTACAGCTTTGTGATTAATGCTATTTACATCAAGTGACGTAAATAAAACTCTCTATATCATGCCCATTGGAAATCAGACCATACAAGGACCCATTATGCAGCAGAATCTCATTGGTGAATCCCCTAGTTTTCTCTCTGTTTTGGATAAAGTGTCTCAACTCGCGCCAATCGAGAGACCGATTCTGATCATTGGTGAACGTGGTACAGGTAAAGAGTTAATCGCTCAAAGGCTGCATTACCTTTCAAGACGCTGGGACCAGCCATTGATCTCACTTAACTGCTCAACCCTTAGCGAAGGGTTGATTGATTCAGAGTTGTTTGGTCATGAATCAGGTTCTTTTACCGGTTCAAAAGGTCGTCATCAAGGTCGTTTTGAAAGGGCTGAAGGTGGAACTCTGTTCTTAGATGAACTAGCGACCACCCCCCTTGCCGTTCAAGAGAAGCTATTGCGTGTTATTGAATACGGGCAATATGAGCGTGTCGGCGGACAAAAGGCGCTAAGTGCCAATGTAAGACTGGTGTGTGCGACCAATGCTGACTTACCAAACATGGCGTTAAAAGGCGAATTCAGACCCGATTTATTAGATAGACTGGCGTTTGATGTCATTACTATCCCACCTCTTCGCGAACGAAAAGAAGACATCACGCTGCTAGCAGAATACTACGCCATTAAGATGTGTCGAGAGTTAGAATTGGAGCTGTTTGTCGGTTTTGCTCCATCTGCTGTTGAGGCACTATTGGATTATTCTTGGCCGGGAAATGTGAGAGAACTCAAAAACGTCGTTGAACGAGCTATCTACCAGCACGGTAAAGATCCATATCCTATTGAATCTTTGGTGTTTAACCCATTTAAACCAACATGGCAAATAGATCAAGATTCCACGCACGAAACTGGCAATGATCTGTCCAACAGCCATACTCCATTAGAGCACTCATTTTCTTTGCCGCTTGATTACAAAGCATGGCAAGAACAGCAAGACATTAAATTACTCAATCAAGCACTAAAACAGAGCAAGTATAACCAGAAGCAAGCAGCAGGATTACTTGGGTTAACCTATAACCAATTACGTGGAATGGTGAGGAAGTACGCGATTGTAGGGCAAGCTAACGATAAATAGCTGTCCACACTTGATTATTATTTGGAGCCGAATAAATAAAATGTTAAATTGTCGGGATCTTGAGGCTCCTCTAACGCCTCGTTTCGAAAAGTATTTCTTTTTATGAAAGCACTAATAAGACTATCACTTAGCATCTGCACGCTTGGCTTTTTAGCTGGATGTGGTGAAAGTGTCACTCACGAGCAAATCCGTGAAAAAGGCTTCATTTATTGCGGCCAAGGTAATCCTAGTACCTTCAATCCACAATTGGTTGATAGTGGCATTACCTCAGAATCGCTGAGCCCTCAAATTTTCGATACCCTGCTCACTCTTGATCCTATGACTTACCGACCAAAACAGAACTTGGCAACAAGCTGGTCTGTCGATAAATCAGGTACAGAGTACACTTTCAAACTGCGCCCAAATGTTGCGTTTCAAACCACAGATTGGTTTACCCCAACCCGTACCATGAATGCACAGGATGTGGTCTTTAGTTTTGAACGAATTATTGATAGTTCAAACCCATTTCATTATGTGGGTGGCGGTTTATATCCATGGTTCGCTGGCATCGACTTTCAAAACCTGATTGTTGAAATCACGGCGGTGGATGACCTAACGGTGAAGTTCCAGTTAAGTCACCCAGATAATTCATTTCTTAACAATATCGCCACCAGCTATGCGGTCATTCACTCCAAAGAGTATGCCAACAAGCTGATTACCACAGATGAAAAAAATGAAATAGACTCCAAGCCCGTAGGCACAGGCCCTTTCTACTTGGATGAATATCAAATTAATGATCTTGTACGCTTGAAAAAGAACAAGCATTACTGGAAGGGTGAAGTACAAATGGACCAAGTTGTATTTGATACTTCACAACGCGGGACAGGCACACTTGCCAAGCTTCTCCGCAGTGAGTGTGACGTGTTGAACTCACCAATTTCTAGCCAGATCCCTATTATTCAAGCTCATGAAGAGTTGAAGATTTCTGCCACACCTGCCGTAAATGTCTCTTTCATCGCGCTAAACACAGAACACCCTGCATTGCGTGACTCACGAGTACGTAAAGCATTGAACTTGGCTATTAACCGTCAGAACATTCTTGATTCTGTGTACTACGGTACAGGTACAAAAGCCTACACGTTACTTCCCCCTACTTCTTGGGCTTATCAAAAAGACAGCGTTCAAGTTCGCTATGATCGAAACTATGCGATCGCACTTCTTAGAGAGGCCGGTGTAGAACCAGGGTTAGAGCTTTCAATGTGGGTGCCACTAGAGCCACGCGCATACAATCCAAGTCCAAGAAAAACGGCAGAACTGATCCAAGCAAACTTGGCTGATATTGGTATTGAATTGAAACTCTATACCGACGACCGATTTGACCGAACACAGCTGTCTTCAATTTCCTCAACAGATTTGTTACTCACAGGTTGGATTGGCAGTACGGGCGACCCAGACAACTTCTTACGTCCACTTCTATCATGTAGTTCGGAACGCGCGGGATTAAACGTCTCTATGTGGTGCAACTCAGACTTTGATTTCCTTCTCGACTTGGCATTAGAGATTAATCAACAAAGGCATCGCGTGAACTTGTATCGACAAGCCCAAAACATTCTTAATGAAGAAGTTCCTGTGATACCTCTCGCTCACGGCGTGCAATTCCGTGTGCACGATCGTTCGCTAACAGGTTTTAAACGCAGTCCTTTTAATGCTCAACCTTTTGATCAAGTCAGAAGGGAGGTGAACTGATGTTTTGGTATACATTAAGACGTGTAAACTTATTCATTATTACACTTGGAATTCTGACTTTAGTAGGCTTTGCTCTACTTCGATTAGACCAAACCTCACCTTGGGCAATTCAAGATTTTTGGCCCGGCTGGCTTAGCTACGTCACCGAATTATCGACGCTGAATTTCGGCCTGAGCAAACACGGTGTTCCTATCATCGAAGAGCTTGTCGTGGTATTCCCTGCGACGTTAGAATTGTGCTTCTTTGCTTTTTTACTCGCACTGTTTATCGGCATTCCTTTCGGCACAATTGCCGGTATGAGACAAGGAAAATTTGTTGATACCACCATATCGTTTACTTCAATGGCAGGCTACTCAGCACCTATTTTTTGGGTCGCATTGCTAATGATCATGGTGTTTTCACTGCACTTCGAGATGTTCCCTGTTGGGGGGCGATACGATCTACTTTACGAAATTGAACACGTGACTGGCTTTGCAATGATTGATGCCTTCTTTGCCGAAGGTAACTATCGAGCACACGCCCTACAGAGCGTAATAGACCATATGGCGTTACCTTGTCTTGTTTTGGCGCTCGCTCCAACAACCCAGGTTATCCGACTAATGAGAGCGTCAGTGGCTGAAGTGATGGCTCAAAACTACATCCGTGCCGCACGAATCAAAGGTCTTTCAACAAGAGAGATCGTCACTCAACACGTATTAAGAAATGCAATACCACCGATTATTCCTAAGGTCGGCGTTCAACTCTCCAGTATGTTAACGCTCGCTATCATCACCGAGTCTATCTTTAACTGGCCGGGTATTGGCCGCTGGTTGCTGGATGCATTATCCAATCAAGATTACGTTTCAATTCAAGCTGGTGTAATTGTGGTAGCAACCTTGGTTTTGACCGCGAATATACTGTCCGATCTACTGGGCGCGATGGTCAATCCTCTGGTAAGGAAGGAATGGTATGCTAACAAATAACGTCTACCAAGAAGAACAGATTCCAACCCAATTCGAGCGTTTCTGGCGCAGCTTCCGTGGCAATAATCTCGCAATGTTTGGACTATGGTGTTTGGTCTTGATCATTTTGATCACCATCACTTCACCATGGCTAGCACCGCATGATGCTCAAGAGCAGACGGGACACCTACTAACACCTCCTTCTTGGGATCCTGCTGGAACAGTTGAGTATTTTCTAGGTACTGATGATTTAGGCCGAGATATTCTATCCCGTCTGATTATTGGCTCTCAGCTGACATTTGGTGCCGCAGTGGTGATTACCTTTATCGCAGCAGTCATCGGTTGTCTGATTGGCGTACTTGCAGGTATGACTCGTGGGTTGCTATCAAGCACGCTAAACCACTTGCTTGACACGGTAATGTCTATTCCGTCGTTGCTACTTGCGATTATCTTCGTGGCATTTCTTGGCTTTGGCGAGTTTAATATCTTGCTAGCCTTATGTTTGGCATTGATTCCACGCTTTATTCGTTCGGTATACATTGCCGTGCATGCAGAAGTAGAAAAAGACTATATTTTGGCTTCTCGCCTTGATGGTGCGAATGACTTCTACCTGTTATGGAATTCAATCCTTCCTAATATTCTTACTGTAGTGGCACTTGAAATTACACTGGCATTGTCAGTCGCCATTCTTGATATCACGGCCTTGGGTTTCTTAGGGCTTGGCGCTCAAGCACCAAGTACCGAATGGGGCTCAATTTTGGGTGATTCTGTAGAGCTGATTTACCTTGCGCCATGGACAGTAACTCTACCCGGCTTAGCCATTATGTTTACAGTGATCGTGATTAACCTTGTCGGTGAAGGTGTTCGCCAAGCGCTAAATGCAGGAATCGAATAATGCCGTTACTTGATATTCGACATCTAACTATCGAGATTGAGACCCCTCAAGGGATGGTTAAAGCAGTAGATCGAATGAGTATTACCCTCAATGAGGGAGAAATTCGTGGCTTAGTAGGTGAATCAGGTTCTGGTAAGAGCTTGGTTGCAAAAGCGATCGTTGGTGTTTGCAAAGAAAACTGGAAAGTGTCTGCCGACCGAATGCGCCTTGGCAATATCGACCTGCTACAACTGACGCCCAAAGAACGACGCCGTGTGATCGCTCGCGATATCGCGATGATCTTCCAAGAACCATCGACGTGTCTTGACCCTTCCGAAAAAGTGGGACGCCAGCTAATAGAGGCGATTCCTTCGCGTTCATTTGAAGGTCGATGGTGGCAACGGTTTAAGTGGCGAAAAAAGCAAGCAATAGCATTACTGCATAAAGTGGGGATCAAAAATCACTCTCACCTAATGGACAGTTATTCTTATGAGTTGACCGATGGTGAGTGTCAAAAAGTCATGATCGCCATGGCGATCGCTGCCAAGCCAAAAGTGCTAATTGCCGATGAGCCAACCAACGATTTAGACCCGATTACGCAGTCTCAAATATTGCGCTTATTGAGCCGAATGAATCAACTTCATAACACGACAATTCTCCTCATTGGGCACGATTTAACGACTATCACTCAATGGGCGACACGAATAACCGTGATGTACTGCGGTCAGTCCGTTGAGTCTGCAGATACGACAAAACTGTTGGATGTACCAAAGCATCCTTACACCGTTGCACTGCTAAAAGCGATGCCCGATTTTAACGACTGGATTCCCCATAAAGAAAAACTGCAATCTTTACCAGGGTCAATTCCGCCGCTGCAGCACCTCCCGATTGGTTGTCGACTTGGACCACGTTGTCCATACGCGCAAAGACAGTGTGTCGAGATCCCGCATACTAAGCGTATAAAGACCCACAAATTTAACTGTCATTTCCCTCTGAATATGGAGAAGAAAAAGAAATCATGAGTGCATTATTAGAGGTCAGTGATTTATCTAAAGACTTTACGACTCGCTCTGGTCTTTTCCGTAAAAAGATTCATCAGGCAGTGAAGCCAGTCAGCTTTTCCCTTGAAGCGGGACAGACTATTGGTTTTATCGGTCAGAATGGGTCGGGGAAATCGACATTAGCAAGAATGCTAGCGGGTATGGTGGAACCAACAGCAGGTGAGATCCGAGTGAACGGTGAAAAGCTAGAGCACAAAGACTACTCAACTCGCTGCAAACTGATTCGAATGATCTTCCAAGATCCGAACACCTCGCTAAACCCACGCATCCAGATTGGTCGAATCCTTGAAGGACCGTTGAAGCGAAATACCAACATGCCACCAGAAGCCCGCATGCGCCGCGTAAAGGACACATTATTACGTGTTGGGCTTCTACCAGAACATGCTTACTTCTATCCTCAGATGCTTGCTGCAGGCCAGAAGCAGAGGGTTTGTTTGGCTCGCGCATTGATACTTCAGCCTTCCATCATTGTGGCTGATGAAGCGTTGAATGGTTTGGATATGGCGATGCGTTCGCAAATCATCAATCTGTTCCTAGAACTTCAAGAAGAGATGGGCGTATCGTTCGTTTATGTTTCCCAACACATCGGCATTGTTAAACACATCACAGATAAGATCATCGTCATGCACGAAGGCAATGTGGTTGAAAGTGGCGAAACACATGAAGTACTGACTAACCCAACTCACCAAATCACACAAAGGTTAGTTGAGAGCCACTTCTATAAAGCACCAAGCCATTAATCGGTGATCGCGCTATATTCCGCAAAGGGGAAAGATATGTTACCAAGAGCTTCAATGCTTTCCCTCTTGTTGGCGCTGCTGTCCTTTAATGCAGCAAGCACACCACTCACATGGCTAGATAGAACCTTCGTCGAAACTGTCTTTTATCACGTCGCACTTCAACACGAATATTCACAAGGCGACAAGCTACTCGCTAAATGGAAACAACCTATTAAGATATGGATCGATCACCGAGTCGGCGACGAAGAGCTTCATCAAGAACTCACCGAATTGCACGTCCAGCACCTATCGCAAGTCACCCAACATCCGATTAAAATCGTCACACGAGAATCGGATGCAAACGTTAAATGGATATACACAAGGCAGAGTCAGTGGATAGCTGAAGCCAAAACTGTACTCAAACTGAAATCGACACAGCATCTAAACAGCGCTATCTGTACTGCAGGTTATCGAACTAATTCCAAAGGGGAGATTGTATATGCAGGAATTGTGATCCCAGTAGATCAAGCGAGAGCAAGAGGAAAGCTGGTCGCATGTATTGTTGAAGAGATCACACAGGTACTTGGGTTACCCAATGACTCAGATAAAGCCTACCCTTCTATTTTCAATGATCACACGCCAGAAGACTTGTTATCCCCCTTAGATGTAGTGCTGCTAAAGCTACTGTATGAACCTCAATTGAAAGTGGGAATGACAAAAGAACAGGCAAAACCAGTTGTGCGAAAAATACTGAAAAGATACAGCAAAACAGGTGTACTTCAGCAAGCTTCAGAAGCCGCTCAACAAGCACCCTTGTATCAATTGATTGGGTATTGACGAAAATACGTTGGAAGCCACTTAGATGGGATAATTGAATAATAGCGCTGCCTAAGAAAGGCAACGCTGACTTACGATGTTACTGTATTACGAAAGAACTAGCGCTTAGCAGCCTGCTTTTTCAATTCGAAGTCGAACTCATCCGGGAACAAGATAACGCCTTCTTCTTGTTCGTTCGGGAATACCACAACAGCAAGCTCGTCGTCTTCTAGACCGTTCGTCCAGCGACTGTGCCATTTGTTCAACGAAATAGACTCAGCTTTACACTCAGACCAATCACCCGTTGCCCATGATTCTGCGAACTCTTGGTTTGGCCATACTGGAACGCAGTCTTCATCTTCTGTGTTCAGCATTACACAACCGTGTTCATCGGTTAAGATCCATACTTCACGGTTTGCTACGATTTCTTTCACACAGTATTTCAGGCGTTGCTCGCCCGTATACTTGTTGATTTCAGCGATTTTTTTATCGTCTAGCTGTGTAGTCATCTTAATTTCCTACTTTAGTCAGTAACTTTGCTCTTAAAGCTATTTTATGCCGAGTGTTTTTAACTTCAAACATTATCGATGAAGAAGAAAGTCTACTTCAAAGAAAAACGCCTGCTAAATAAGCATAATGCCGTTCGGATAAGCATTATTGCTTGAACCTGAACGGATATTTGGCTGGGACAAAGAGGACTGAACGTGGAAACGTTCGGTCCTTTCTTTTATCTGGAAGAATGAAGTGACTCAAACTGTCTCTCATCCTTTTCAGTTTTACAGGTAGAGTTCCGTCTGGGCTTAAAGCT
>NZ_JBFRKT010000077.1:0-3887 GCF_041469545.1 Vibrio sp. 10N.286.49.C3 | reverse complement strand
CGCCGTGCACAACAAAGAGCCCTTCAAAGCTTCCAGTCGAACCATCAACCCCGTCCTCACCGAACCCTTCAAAGCTTCCAGTCGAAAACTTAACAAGGGGACATTTCTATTGGGGACAAATAAGGACATTTTAAAATGGGATTGACATTAAGGAGATTGAAATCTGAGGGGTTTCAGTATCTTAGTCCTTGTGGATTTTGCACGCACGCCGAATTAAGTCCTTAATGTCGTGGGTTTTATGGCTTTTAGCTGCACGTTTATGCACGTTGAGTTTGATATTGTTGGCTATACTTGGTTTTCACGTCTCTGATTTTTGCGCTCACGCGTCATCGTTTCCAGAGACTTTCTACTACAAACACACTTTAGGAGGAGGAAAAATCACGGTCCAGCGTTGGCTCTCAGGTGAAGTCCCTGTGAACCCGATGGCCGAAAAATTGATGAACATCCACGCTCGCGGTTATTTGCCTTTAGACTATCGTTGGAATGGATTTAAGGTGCACTTTGACCGTGCCACCTTGATCACGCCTGAACGACGCGAGTTTAATCCGAAAGAATTGCTCAGTTTTGCGTATTGGCGCGACGAACATCGTCAGCTCGTCGAACGCCACGGTCGAATTGATTCCCCAAAGTTTTACCCACCTAAGGAGCATCCGTTGCCATTTCGTGGCGGTCGCCGCATGCCAGCGAAGCCTTGGGTGCCCACCAAATTCAAATAAAATCAGGTGCAACCCCCACACATGGTAACGTCACTCGCTCTCCAGAATTTTGATTTGTTATCTCTCCGGTTCTATTAACTGACTATAAACAAAAGAGATAATCATTCAACCCCAGCTAGTTCTTTTAAGCTAGTACTCTAAAAGTCAATGCTTTCGAGTTTTTTACTCAAAACTTTCATACCTAACTGTTTAGAGATATCTACGATTGCGGAGAACCCCTCACCCTTGAATTTATTTACAATCACATCAAGAACTTTCGGCTCTTCAAGCGAAGACAATAATTCGATACCAGAGCTTGTAAGTCTTATCGGTGGTGGCACCAGCATAAATTTCATCGGAGCTTGTGGAGATGAAACCAAGCCACTACTTTTGAGGTCATAAATGGGATTTTTGTTTGTGGATACAAGTCCATTTTCTACGATCAAATGCCAATGAAAAATAAATTCCTTCCTAGAATCGTCATCCACATCTAAATATTTCATATACAACTTCTTTGAGTCCGCATAAGGTTCCTGAGCATCTTTAATTTCGCTTAGAACCTGTTTAATGTACGCGTAATCTATATCCACTATTTAACTCCAAATTTGGTTTCATCACTAGCCGATTGAATAGTGAGCCACGTAATATAATACCCTTGAGTCTTGCCCGTAACTAAATTCACCAAGCACATAAATGCTACCCGTATCGAATGTTACTTGAAGTTATTTCCCTATAATCTCAACGTTTGTACTATTGCGTGTATTGTAGTCACGCTCTGCCGCCATTAGCAGTTCTTCAAGAGCAGATACATGCCAAACTCTACCCAAATCTGATTGCGCATTTACACGGCCGGAGTATATACCCAGGAACTCCCAAGCTACATTACCTGACAAGCTAGTACTAATACGATTATCTTTTATTGTTCGATAACCCGACGTTCTAAATGCTATAACTGGAGAGCCCGACTGGCCCTGCCTTGTTCGACAATCAATTAAGAAAACAGGATCATCTTCCGAAATCAAGCTAAGCTCTTGAGCTAGAAATCCAGTAGCCCAAACAGGTAATTTTCCACTAGTTGACATCCCAAAAGGAAAACCTATCACACTTACGGGTTCAGCAGGGCTAACCACCATACCAACCCGATCGAGGTCTAATTTAAGATAATATGGAATTTTAAGCACATCACTACCCCAATTTAAATTTAGAGCGACGATATCTGCTTTTTCACCTAACCTAGGATGTTCAACCCAAAAAGGAGCACCATCCTTCCGATACAACGGAAGCTTGATTTTAATCCAATCACCAATATTTTCCCCTGGACAGTGAAAATGAATGACAATGTTATCCGGGACACCTAAAGTAGAACTTAGACACTCCCCCGTTTCTTGGTGTCTGCCAGTTACATTGTGTCTATTGGTTACTAAGGCACAGTGAGATTCCTGTGAGTTCGAAATCAAAGTAGCTGTGCCAGTACTTAACAGTTGTTCACCGAAGTACATTTCTATAAACAGGGACTTCAAAGACGGAAGTTCTATATTTAAAGGATATATACCTTCTTGTTTTTGTTCGATTTTCATTTCCACGCTCCACAACCTCAATAGTTCGTATAGTAAGGTTTTATACGCAATGCATGGCAAGGCCTCCACACATTGCGAATCATTTTTAACAGTTGGTTAGCTATCTTCTTCTAACAAGCGCGGACCGAATGAGGGGTAAGCAACACTTAAGTCATTTAATATTTCGTTTACTAAAATACACGCATCTTGAACAGTATCAGGCAGGGTCGACTCTTTAGGGTATCGATGTAAACGGTGCAGTGGATTACCACATGTATTAAAGCATACCTCCCTAATCGCCCCCCAAGTTCCATGAGAATATGTAGAAGACCAGGAGTAGTATTGGTCATAAGCAGACTTTAACCCCGCTTTCTCACTCAATTTTCTTAAGTCAGCCCCACTCCAACTTCCAAGTTCTATATTAATGAATTCTTCCCACAAGTCCTCGCCAGCAATAGATTCTAGCGTCTCAGTATTAATAAATTTTGGTGGCTCTACGAGTTCGTCAAACTTTAATGCGTTTAGCTTTGCTTGACCCGCGCCATAGGTTCGCCATTTGGTCCAAAGTTGATCGTCATTTTTTTGAATTAGATATCTTAGACTAATATGTGTTTCTAAAATCGTTCGTAGCCCCAACCTTGCTAGAATGCCAGTGCTAACACCAATCGATACGATTTCACTCAATACCGATAGCGCGTAAAACGCTATACCAAAAACACCATCATGTTTAGCATCAACTCCCGTTGTAGAGTGAGTGTCTCCCCAGTGCTTTTCCAATTCATCTCGAAGCTTATGAATTTCTTCTAAATTGCAACAGCAAGTCTTCGAATTAGTGTTACTTTCAGGAGTCAACTCCAAACATGGAGTATTTTCCCATGACTCTGCCCAAAATTTATTTGACCAAGTCAAATCTTGCTCAACCATTGGGTTGAAGGCCATTTCACATGAACGGATGGATGGACGAATGCTACGTTGATCTCCTTCGTACGGATAGTTAACCCATGTTTCGACCATTTCTTGTGGTGCACGAAATTTACCAGATACAACCATCAGCATTAACTTTAGCCAACGACAGTCCGTAGCTTCTTGTGATTGATGAGGTAAACACATTCCAATCGCAGCCATCAATACATTAATTTCTGGCTCGGTATAAGGTAAAAATTTCAACCAAGAATCCTTTGCAGGCAAGTCTTTAAATAATTTCAAAACAGTTAAGGCTGAAGCGGTTTTAGGGTTCGACAATAGAAAATCCAAAAACTCATTACGTAGCCCTTCATCTAACTTTGAAATGCCAGTAATAGAGAGATCGGATAAACTTTCTTTATTTGCATGGTTCGAGACAAAGCTAATCACTCTTCTGAATTCAGCAATTGCAAAATCTTGGTCCTGAATAACCCGAATAATCGCAGCCCACAACATTTCAGGAAGACGTTCATTTGACCATGAAGAAAAAGTCACTTTATCTCCTAACTGTGCAAAACTGGGTTGCAACTCAGATCCGACTTTTTTATGGTCCAACAGAGCTGTTCTATTCTTACCGCTTTTCGAGGGTTTCTTTTTTCGCGTATTTTTGTTTTTTGGCATAACCCACCAACTCCTAAAAATTTTATCTAGGTAGGGCTTTGTTGCGTAATTC
>NZ_JBFRKT010000076.1:0-1261 GCF_041469545.1 Vibrio sp. 10N.286.49.C3 | reverse complement strand
TTACAACTTTGCGCCTACAATTATCACTGGTTATTAGGTATTTTATGGTAAATAGCCACTATGGTTAAATACACAGTAGAATTCAGAGAGTATAGATACGAAATAAAGGCAGGGCATCAAACAAAGATACCTGCCTTATAAATACCGAACTCAATTTAACATAACGTACATAATACGCACTGAATCTGTTAGAGCAATTTAGTAATGTCCGGTTTGACCCATTTTAAAATGTCCTCCTAATCTTACCTATATTGGTCTGCTTAGGAGTTATCCAGATGCTTATTACTATGAGTGAAAAAGATATTCATCGATTCAAGGTGCTTACTGACGTACGTGAAAAACGACTACGCCAAGTTGACGCTGCTATCATTTTGAATCTGTCTGCCCGTCATATCCGACGTTTGGTAAACAAACTTGTCTCTCTTGGCGCTCAAAGTCTTACACACGCAGCGCGTGGACGCCCAAGTAATCGACGCTACTCAGAACATTTCAGAATTGAAATACTGAAACTTATCCGTGAGCATTACTCTGACTTCTCACCAACGTTCGCTCTGGAAAAACTGACTGAACGGCACAATCTATCCGTCTCTAAAGAAACACTCCGTCAATGGATGATCGCCGACGGACTGTGGCTTCCACATTCACAACGCAAACCTCGAGTCTATCAGCCTCGTTACCGTCGTGATTGCTTGGGTGAACTTATCCAAATTGACGGCTCCCATCATGACTGGTTTGAAGGCCGCAGCGACAAATGCTGCCTATTGGTGTTCATTGACGATGCGACTGGCCGCTTGATGAACCTAAGATTCAGCGAAACGGAATCCGCGTTTGACTACATGTTGGCGACGCGCGAATACCTCGACGCGCACGGTAAACCCATCGCATTTTACAGCGACAAGCACTCGATTTTTCGAGTGAATCAGGAGAAACACAAACAAGTTGGCCAAACTCAATACGGGCGCGTGTTGAAAGAACTGGCGATAGAACTCATCTGTGCCAACAGCTCCCAAGCCAAAGGCCGCGTTGAGCGAGCCAACCTCACGTTGCAAGACCGGCTGGTTAAAGAGATGCGCTTACAAGGCATCAACACCATCGAGCAAGCCAACGTCTGGCTTCCCTACTTCGTCGCCGACTTTAACCACCGCTTTGCTAAGCCCGCTCAATACCCAAAAAACATGCATCGTCCGGTTCGAGAATCCAAGCAATAACTTGATGATATCTTCAGTTGGCAAGAAACTCGAAAGCTCTCAAAGTCGCTGAC
>NZ_JBFRKT010000075.1:0-11065 GCF_041469545.1 Vibrio sp. 10N.286.49.C3 | reverse complement strand
CAGTTCATTGAAATCAATTTGTTACCGAAGTAACTGTTATTACGCTCTTTCGAAAAAGAACCAATAACGTTTTGATATTCATCAACGAGTGCCCACACAGATTGATAGGTTTAAATTGTTAAAGAGCTTCTCTTCGTTGTGACTTACATCACTTCGGAAGAGGCGGCCATTCTAGCGTTTTAATTCTCAGTGTCAAACACTTTTGAAAATTAATTTCTACTTTCTAAAAGTAGAAGCGAATTATCGCTTAAAGCTAGTTGCCTTACTAACATTCTTCGCTGAAGCCTTGTGGCGTCTACCGTGTCAGTGAGGCGGCATTATAGAGATGTTCCTCACATTGGCAAGTGTTTATTGCCAAAAATTGCAAAAATAACGGTTAGATGACGAATAAACACTCAAAGCCTTATTTGTGCAAGTTTAACTACAAAGTACCTACAGAATAACCACAGACTTATCCACAATTGCTCTAATTTTCATCCTAGAAAACAAAAAAGCTGCCTTATGGCAGCTTTTTAAATGGCAATGAGTCTAAATCCCAGAGCCATATTGCTCTCCATCGTCTTCATGGAGACCACATTCTCTTTTTAGGCCATTAAAACGGGTTTCTTCTTCAGTCATACCCGGTTCCCATTTCTTAGTCGTATGAGTATCTCCAACAGAAAGGTACCCCTGCTCACGAAGTGGGTGGTAACTAAGGCCATGCTCTTCCAAGTAATAGTGAACATCTTTATTTGTCCAATCTATTACTGGCAAGAACTTAAACACACCATTTTGGATAGATAAGATCGGCAAGTTTGCGCGCGATTGAGATTGCTCTCTTCGCAACCCTGAAAACCAAGTGCCAGCCTCTAGTTCATCCAGCGCTCTTCTCATCGGTTCGACTTTATTAAGCTTGTTATACTTCTCTATTCCTTCTATACCTTGATCCCAAAGTTTGCCATATTGCGCTTCTTGCCAATTAGAGCTCTGTTGTGCGCGAAAGACTTGAAGGTTTAAAGTCAATTTCTGACTTAACTCATCTATAAAGCGATACGTTTCTGGGAATAGGTACCCGGTGTCTGTCAGAATAACTGGAATATCGGGTTTGGCTTGAGTCACTAAGTGCAGCATCAATGCTGCTTGAATTCCGAAACTAGAAGACACCACATGCGTTCCTTCTAAGTTTTCCAGAGCCCACTTCACTCTTTCTAATGCGGTTAGCTGCTCTAACTCAGCATTAATTTGTCCAAGACGAAGTATCTGCTCCGTCTTAGTCAATGCGAGTAGCTCTGCTAACTTCAGTTTTGAAGCGACAGAATTATGCATGCAGATCCCTCTTTGAAATGATCACCTCTTCGATGATGCCAGCTCGGATTGTAAAATCACCGAACCCTTCATTATCCGTTCGTTCTGTAGCCCAACGTCCCACCAGCGAATCAATCTCTTCTAAAATCTGAGCTGACGCGATGTTCTCTTTATACATCTTCGGGATACGAGTTCCGGCTTTGTTGCCACCTAAGTGCATGTTGTAACGCCCCGGAGCCTTGCCGACTAAACCCAGTTCAGCCAACATTGCACGACCACAGCCGTTTGGACAGCCTGTAATACGAAGGATGATGTTATCTTCTTCTGGTAACCCGTGTTTCTTCAGAATGTCTTCAACATCCGTTACAAACTCAGGAAGAAAACGTTCGGCTTCTGCCATTGCTAACGGACATGTTGGGAATGCCACACACGCCATTGAGTTCTTGCGCTGTTCTGAAACGGCATCATCCATCAGACCGTATTGACGTGCCAGCTTTTCAATTTGTGCCTTTTGGCTCTTAGGTACACCTGCAACAATGAGATTTTGGTTCGCTGTCATGCGGAAGTCACCTTTGTGGATCTTCGCTATTTCAGCAACACCTGTTTTCAGCGCTTTACCCGGAAAATCAAGTAAACGACCATTTTCGATGAATAACGCTAAGTGGTGCTTACCATCAATGCCTTCCGCCCAACCGATACGGTCGCCACGGCCAGTAAACTCATAAGGACGACTTTCAGAAAACTCAACGCCTGCACGTTTTTCTACTTCTGCTTTGAATACATCAATACCAACACGATCGAGTGTGTATTTGGTTTTGGCATTCTTACGGTTCGAACGGTTACCCCAGTCACGTTGTGTCGTCACAACAGCTGCCGCTACATCTAACGTTTTCTCTAATGGCACAAAACCAAAGTCGTCAGCTTTACGTGCATAAGTAGAAGTATCGCCGTGCGTCATTGCAAGACCACCGCCCACTAATACGTTAAAGCCCACCAGCTTTCCGTCTTTAGCAATCGCGATAAAGTTAAGATCGTTAGCATGAACATCTACGTCATTTTGCGGAGGAATTACAACCGTCGTCTTGAACTTACGCGGTAAGTAGTTACTACCTAGGATAGGTTCTTCATCCGTTGTTGCTAGCTTTTCACCATCTAACCAGATCTCAGCATAAGCACGAGTCTTAGGTAATAGGTGTTCACTGATCTTTTTCGCCCACTCATAAGCTTCTTGGTGTAGCTCGGACTCAACCGGGTTTGTGGTACACAAAACATTTCGGTTTACATCACCAGCGGTCGCAATGGAATCAATACCAATACTGTTTAGTGTTTGGTGCATTAACTTAATGTTCGGCTTCAACACACCATGGAACTGGAAGGTTTGACGAGTTGTAAGACGGATAGAACCATAAGAGGTGCTTTCATCTGCGAATTTATCAATCGCGAGCCACTGCTTAGGAGTGATGATGCCGCCAGGCATACGCGCACGAAGCATTACGTTATGTAAAGGTTCTAGCTTTTGCTTGGTACGTTCATTACGAATATCACGGTCGTCTTGTTGATACATACCGTGGAAACGGATCAGTTGAAAGTTATCTGCGGTAAAACCACCAGTGATACGGTCTTCAAGATCTTGTTCAATCGTACCGCGAAGGTTTTTACTTTCACGCTTCAGACGTTCATTGTCAGCCAAAGGTCCCAGTACTTGACCTAGCACTTCTTGCTCTATTACTTGCTTGCTCATTAGTACACATCCCTTTGGTAACGTTTCGCTTTACGTAAATCATTAATATATTGTTCAGCTTGTTCTCGGCTCTGATTGCCATGTTTTTCCGCTATCGTAACCAACGCTTCATGAACATCTTTTGCCATTCGAGTTGCATCGCCACATACATAGAGGTACGCGCCCTCTTGAAGCCATTGCCAAACCTGCTCTGCCTGCTCAATTAATCGGTCTTGAACATAAACCTTTTCTTTTTGATCACGACTAAACGCAACATCAAGCTTGGTTAATGCACCAGATTTAAGATACCTCTGCCATTCAACTTGATATAAAAAATCTTGAGTAAAGGTACGGTCACCAAAGAACAACCAGCTTTTACCTTCAGCGTCATTGTTTTCACGCTCTTGAACAAAACTACGGAAAGGTGCGATACCTGTACCCGGGCCAACCATGATGATTGGTGTGTTGTCGTCTTGCGGCAGTTTGAAGTTATTGTTGTTCTCTACAAACACCTTAACTTCACCACCTTCTTCAAGGCGTTGAGCTAAGAAACTTGAAGCACCACCCAGACGAGATTCATCGCCCTTTTGGTATTCAACAAGACCAACCGTCAAGTGAACTTCTTCATCTACTTCTGCTTGGCTTGACGCAATAGAGTAGAGACGTGGAGTTAACTTACGTAGTAGGCCAATCAATTCATCAGCCGATAGCTTGGTTTTCTTCTCAGCTAAAACATCGACAACTTGAGTATTACCCGCGTATTCACGAAGCTTGTCTTTATCTTCCACCAACTTGATTAACTTCTTGCTGCCTGATAGCTCTGCAAACTTAGTCACAAGTTGAGGGTTTGAAGAGGTAATCTCGAATTTGCTGACGAGTGCGCGATGCACAGACAAGTTGTCACCATCGACATCGACACTTTCGATACCAGACAACCCAACTTTAGAAAGAATCTGATTTGCGAGTTCTGAACTGTTTTCAAACCATACGCCTAGCGCATCACCCGGTTGGTAAGTAATACCCGACTCATCAAGATCAATCTCGATATGACGAACATCTTTACCCGAATCACGACCGGTGATCTTTTGGCTCGTTAATAGTGTCGCGGTGTATGGGTTTTGCTTGGTGTATTGCGAATGACCGGCAGCCGCTTGACCGACGGGCAACTGAACTACATCGGCTTCAGTGCCTGTCGATAGCGTCTCTTTTACTTGCTCTAATGCTTTAGCGCGCCATTCCGTTGCTGACTCTTCGTAATCAACATCACAATCAAGACGGTCGACAAACGATTTAGCACCAAGCTTAGCGAGGAAGTTATCGAAGTCTTTAGCCGTTTGGCAGAAGAACTCATAGCTTGAGTCGCCTAAACCGATCACACCGTATTGTAGGTTTGATAATTTTGGCGCTTTCTTCGATTGAAGGAATTCATGCAACTCAATAGCGTTATCAGGGGCTTCGCCCTCACCATTGGTTGAAGCTACAAAAATGACGTGTGTCTCTTTGGCTAGGTTCTTACCTTTATAATCACTTGCATCGAAAAGCTCGACAGCAATCCCCAAGGCTTTCGCTTCTGCCTCAAGCGATTCAGCGACACCTTTCGCATTACCGGTTTGGGATGCGAAGATAATGCTGAGCTTACCCGCAGGTTTTGCGGCTACTGCAGCGGCTGCTTGAGCGATTGGCGCGGCGGCACCCACAGGCTGAGTTTGGCTCACACCCCAAAGGTAACCACTGACCCATGCCAGTTGTTGAGAAGATAATTCAGAAACAGTTTGCTGAAGATGACCTAATTGTTGGTCATTAAGTGGTGCTGCTAGCCCAGGTAACTCATTAGCCCCAGACTGTGCATTATTATTTTGTGAAGACTCTTTCTTATTTAAAGACATGGTCACGACATCCCTAATCATTGCGTGACGATAGATTAACCACTCCTTTTAATAACAAGAAAGAATAGAAAAGTATGTTTTATAACTTTTTGGAAGTAAAAACCGATTGAAACGTCAATTGAGTTACTGGTTTTCAATACGAACTTGTTGAAAGCCAACCGCCATTGCCGACTTAGATGCTAGGTCTAAATCCGCGTAATGACACTCTTCACCATGAACATCAGTAAGCAAAACAAAGCCACCGCCCATATGGCGAAACTCCACAACCCAAGACCCCTCTTGAATTGAGGGCTCTATGATCGCTTCAACCAACAGATTTTCTCGATATAAATTTCGTAATTCATTGAGTGTCATATTCCATCCCTTGCTTTGACCTCACAACATAGACCTTATAAGAATAGACGCTAATTAGGTCTCTGTATTAAGGATGGTCGAAAGTGATGAATGTGCTAACTAATTCCAGAAAAGTATATACCTAAGTAACTTCAAGATGCTTGGGTATAACCAATAGATATAAAAAAACGCCACTTAATAAAGTGACGTTCGTAAATTTCGTTCTAGATTCGTTTTAATTGCCTAAAAGCGTACTTCTACGCCAGCAAACCAACCATCAACCATAACAAACGATTTAGGTGGCCCTGGCTTTGGGTCATCCAAAGGATCAGGTTCTTTGTCCGTCTCAAGAGGTTTATTCAGCTCTGAAGAGAAGAATTTGTCCGAATCAAGGTCGATCACACGATAGCCACCACGAAGTGCTATTTCAGTATCTGCCACTGGAATACGGTACTGAACACCCGCCATCAAATCGGTACTCTTAATACCGTTGCTATCACCAAATTCCATCGTACCAATGATATCAAGGTGAGTATTAGGGACATTGATTTCTGCGTTACCGTAGAAGCTCCAAGTAAACTCATCAAAACTTGTCGTTTTCGAACTGTACGGATCTTTGTAATGTGAGTTCGCATACTGAGTAAATGTCACACCCGCATCGAAGTTCATCAACTTGTGATCCAACATTGTGTAGTAGAACGTGTAGTCATACTTATCAAACGCTAACAATGTTGTATCAACAGTAGAGTAGCGGAAACTCGCATTTGGCAGCTTAGGGGCATTATGCTCAAATGCGAAATACAACGAAGGTGAGTTTGAGTCACTCGACCTAGCTTCATTCAGCTTTGTACTTCCCCACCACATATCAGCACCGATCTTAGTCGTGTAAGAAAACTCTTCTTCAGCGGACACTGCCGAGCTTAAAGAAAGCATTCCCACTAAAGCAATTAATGGCATTTTATTCATTTGAGATAGCTCCAATTCCATATCGTTGTGCTAATTGTATGCACATTCATAGATTATTGGGGAAAATTCTACCACACATCTTAAATTCTAAAACGATAAACCGCTGACGAGTAAAGATTTGACGACACGATGACCTTAATAACGTCTTTGGTTAGAGCTGTGTACATAGTTTTTGAAAAACCACACACCCACTGCAATCACGATCAGCCAAGGCAGCAGTTTAAACACAACGCCCATCATACCTAAGACCAGCATGACCGCTAACGCGATTCCGGTTGCCGCTAGTACCGTCATAAACGTAATACCAGTAACGAGTAAAGTTGCGACGAAAATAAGAACAAAGATTAATTCAAACATAATGGTCTCCCTAATGAGTTCATGACCTATCTTTCCTACTTTCTAACATTGCAGCTTCCATACCAAGTTAGCTACAACCACAAACTCCTTATTTATCAGGCAAATAAAAAGCCACACATCTTCATGCGTGGCTTTTCGGAAACTCACAATGGTAAATTTAGCCTCTAATGGCGAATTTAGCCTTGTTATTTAAACCTTAAGCTTCTAACTTTTAATTCTTAGCTTTTGGCTTTTGCTTTAATCTTGAGGGTGTCTATACGTTTAGCTCTTTAGGGATCTTAGCCAATGCCGTCTGAATCACCTCAATGCCCGCGCCTTTCTTATGTGCATTCTCACTGATGTAACGACGCCATTGTCTTGCACCCGGCATACTTTGGAACAAACCAAGCATATGACGAGAGATATGACCAAGGCTCGCTCCATTCGAAAGCTGACGCTCAATGTACGGGTACATCTCTTCAACCACTTGTGAACGCTTCTTGATTGGCGTGTCTAAACCGAAGAGCTGCTGATCAACTTCAGCCAAGATAAACGGGCTATGGTATGCCTCACGACCGATCATCACACCATCAAGGTGCTGCAAGTGCTCTTTAGTTTGTTCTAATGTAGTGATGCCACCATTTACCGCAATCACAAGATCTGAGAAGTCTTTCTTGATTTGGTACGCGCGATCGTAATCTAGCGGTGGGATCTCACGGTTCTCTTTCGGGCTAAGGCCACTCAACCACGCCTTACGCGCATGGATAGTAAATTGCTCACAACCGCCCTTTTCAGAAACAGTAGAAACAAACTTAGTCAGAAACTCGTAAGAATCTTGGTCGTCGATACCAATACGCGTTTTTACCGTAATTGGAATATCCGTGACTTCTTTCATCGCTGACACACAATCTGCCACCAGCTCAGGCTCAGCCATTAGGCAAGCACCAAAGCGCCCATTCTGAACTCGGTCTGAAGGGCAACCTACATTGAGGTTTACTTCATCGTAGCCACGCTCTCCAGCAAGCTTGGCACAAGCCGCCAAATCAACCGGGTTTGAACCACCAAGTTGAAGAGCTAATGGGTGTTCTTGCTCGTTATACTCTAGAAAGTCGCCCTTACCATGTAAGATCGCACCAGTTGTGACCATTTCCGTGTACAGAAGCGTCTGCTGAGATAGCAAACGGTGAAAGTAACGACAGTGGCGGTCAGTCCAATCCAACATGGGTGCAACGGATAAGCGGTTAGCCGCGTATTTACTGGTATTGTCAGGTTTCATAAAGCGTTACTCAAAATCTATACACTGCATTTATATACAGAAACTCGCTAGTTCAGCCGCAAACTCATCCACTCAGTACGCCTATACGTACGTATTGATGGAGTGGAACGAAGGCATCTAGCATTAAAAAAGAACACTTCAAAGCGATGAATCACGCTTCACAGTGGACATTGTAGTCAAAAATAATTGGGCGATTATACACAGGGAATCGAAAACATTCAGGAACAAAGACCAACTTATTTTCCCATACAACTCGCACAGTGTTAGTGGAGGCTTTCAAAGAGTGAGAAACGAGTGGGTATTGAGGATTTGAGGTATCACGACCTAAGAAGAGAGGGAGCAAGTCGTTTATTTGAAAAGGGCTACTCTATTGAAGAAGTTGCTCAAGTGACTGGACATAGGAACTTGAATATCTTGTGGCAAGTTTATACGCAGTTGTTCCCTCACAAACTGCACCATAAAGCGTAACAAGTTGATCTTCCGGTAAAACCAGGCACTCTATTTTATTGCCACCATATTAATTAACCAATAAAATACGAGCAAAAAAATGCATAGCATGCATCACTAAAGGATTTTGTCTATGGCACGGCCAAGGGTTTTTGTTAGCTCAACTTACTACGATTTGAAATATGTACGCGCCGATCTTCAACGTTTCATCGAAGAGCAAGGTTATGACCCTGTTTTGAACGAAAAAGGACATATTCCTTATGGTTCAGAAGAGAAACTTGAAAGCTATTGTTACAAGGAAATTGAACTCTGTGACATCGTAGTAGGGATAGTTGGTGGTCGATATGGTTCAGACTCGAGAGAAAATACAGGCTATTCTGTTTCAAATGTAGAGCTACAAAGCGCTATAAAGAAAGGAAAACAACTATATATTTTCATAGACCATCAGGTTTTGACAGAGTATAGAACCTATCAAGCCAATAAAGATAATAACTCAATTAACTATGCTTCGGTCGACGATTCACGAGTTTTCAAATTTATTGATGAGTTATTTAACCTTCCTAACAATAACCAAATACAATCATTTAACTCTGTAATGGACATAACCAGCCATCTCAAAGAACAATGGGCAGGTTTATTCCAAAGGCTACTTAGTGAAGAAATCAGAAAACGTGAACTCAATATTATCGACGAGATAAACAATACATCGTCAACCTTAAAGTCTTTGGTAACCTATCTGACAAAAGAAAAAGACAAAGGTAATAAGGCAATAGAAAACATTCTGATGAATAATCATCCAGCCTTTGATGATTTGCGTAAAAAGATATCTTTAGGCCACAGAGTCTTTTTCCAGAACAAAAAGGAGTTACGAGAACTTCTTGAGACTTATGGATATTATGATTCGGATTTGTTTGATGAAGACTCTATCGATTATATAAAGAACGGCTCAAATGTAATTGTGTCTCAAATGATATTTGACGAACAAGGCAACTTAAAAGTATTCACGCCAGAAAACTGGGCTGATGAATTCATAACAGTTGCTGAATTGCAAACACAACAAAGGGATAAAGTATGGTCTGTGAAAAAAAACAACCCACAAAACCCACAAGCAGTCTTTGAAGACGATATCCCTTTCTAACAAGTCAATTAAAAATCATCCAATAAAATAAAAGCTCTACACAGAGCTTTTATTTTCTAACCTAGTCAAACGCTCATCCATCTTCTCCATCATTAGTCGCAGCCACTTAACGTCCGTTTTAAGTGTGATGCCCACTCCTACACCGCTAGACAAGGCACTAACAACGGCAACTATTATTGTTTGATACTCGCCATCACTTAAACTCACTGCGTAGGGGTTCCCATAGGCCAAATACTATTGGAGCACTTGCGCCAATAATGCCACCGAATTGAACACCATCTGCCGATACGCTCGCGGTGATAAGTTCAGGGTGACCAGCTACCAAAACCGCTCCTGCGCCAGATAACGCTAAACCCTTTTTAGCCGATGACAGGCGAATGTCGATTGAGAACTTTCGCCCAATAAGCATATTGTTGCACTTGATATTTTTAAACTCATTCACCAGATCTCTAATTCAGCTTGATTAATCAGTTATACCTTGAGTCACACTGTCGTTTTGAGTTACCTTGTCTTATTCAAAGTCGTAGGTCACAATACGCTCTGTACCTGACTTTAATAAAATCAATGTCTCCTCAAACAAGGTTACCTAGCAATAGGGGCTGAATGGGGATGTTTGATTGAACGGTGAAAAATTTGGACCACACATTAATAGAGCAAGTTGAAGGGATATGCGTATCGCGAGGTGTTAGGCTAACACCCCAAAGAAAGCGAGTGTTTGAGCTTATCCTATCTAATAAAAAAGCCTCCAGTGCTTATGAATTATTAGAGCAATTGAAAGTCAGTGAACCGCAAGCCAAGCCTCCTACAGTTTATCGCGCTTTGGATTTTTTGTTAGAGCAAGGGTTCATTCACCGAGTTGAGTCAACGAATAGCTTTATATGCTGCTGCTCTTGCAATGCCAACACGCATTTTTCCCAATTACTGATCTGCGATAAATGTGGCACTGTGATAGAATTACAAGACGATGCGCTTGTCGCCCTACTCGCGAGTAACGCCGAGCAGCATGGATTCAAGTTGACCAACCATGTCATTGAATCACATGGCATTTGCCAAACTTGCTCCTCCGAAATGAAAGAATAAGATTATAGAAGAACATTATGCGCGCTGAATTTGTAAACCCGTTTTTAGCTTCTTTGATGAACGTACTAAAAACGATGGCATCTCTAGAATTAAAGCCTCAGAAACCAAGAGTGAAGAAAGATGAAATCGCTCGTGGTGATGTGTCCGGCCTAATTGGTATGGTTGGTACACAGTCTCGTGGCTCAATGTCGATCACCTTTGATGAAGGGCTTGCTCTAGAAATCATGGAAAACATGCTAGGTGAACGACCAAACGGTTTGAACGAAGAAGTGACCGACATGGTGGGTGAAATCACTAACATGGTAACCGGTGGCGCAAAGCGTATTCTTGCAGAAAGCGGCTTTGACTTCGATATGGCAACGCCAATCGTGGTTTCAGGTAAAGGCCATACTATTCGTCACAAGTGTGAAGGCGCAATCATCATCATGCCTTTCTCATCTCAGTGGGGTAATGCTTTCATCGAGATCTGTTTCGAATAGAGACAATCGAGTAAATAAAAAGCGAAAGGCTGACGTACATACGTCAGCCTTTTTTTATTGCCGTAAAATCAACGGACATAAAAAACGCCAACCGAAAGGTTTAATGCCGATCGTTTAAGA
>NZ_JBFRKT010000074.1:0-244 GCF_041469545.1 Vibrio sp. 10N.286.49.C3 | reverse complement strand
TGTACTAATTGCCCGTGAGGCTTAACCATACAACACCCAAGGGGTTTTGTGGACTCAAAGAAAGACCAGACCTTGAATGAGTTTGAAGAGAGACTTTTAAATCAGTTTTCCAGATTATTTTGCCTTCAGTTTTTAAAACTGAAAGTAAAAGCAAAATTTGCTTGGCGACCATAGCATTGTGGACCCACCTGATTCCATGCCGAACTCAGAAGTGAAACACAATAGCGCCGATGGTAGTGTGGGG
>NZ_JBFRKT010000073.1:0-4884 GCF_041469545.1 Vibrio sp. 10N.286.49.C3 | reverse complement strand
AAAATTTGCTTGGCGACCATAGCATTGTGGACCCACCTGATTCCATGCCGAACTCAGAAGTGAAACACAATAGCGCCGATGGTAGTGTGGGGCTTCCCCATGTGAGAGTAGGACATCGCCAGGCTTTAAATTTTTAGAGTCGTTTTTAAACGGTTCTAGAACTGCTGATATAGCTCAGCCCGGTAGAGCGCACCCTTGGTAAGGGTGAGGTCCCCAGTTCGAGTCTGGGTATCAGCACCACTATTTAGTTGATTCGATTTATCGAGTTAACAACAGAATTTGTTTGACGACCATAGCATTGTGGACCCACCTGATTCCATGCCGAACTCAGAAGTGAAACACAATAGCGCCGATGGTAGTGTGGGGCTTCCCCATGTGAGAGTAGGACATCGTCAGGCTTAAATTGCATTATGCTGAATAGACACTGCGGAGTGGTAGTTCAGTTGGTTAGAATACCGGCCTGTCACGCCGGGGGTCGCGGGTTCGAGTCCCGTCCACTCCGCCACTTATTAGAAAGCCTAGTCTTATGACTAGGCTTTCGTCGTTTCTGGATACGATAATTTTGTCTTCGAGCAACGAGTCCCGGTCGCCTGCGACCCCAAGCACTCCACCATTTATAAGAAGTCTCGCTAGAAATCGCGGGGCTTTTTGCATCTAAATTATAGTGTTCGCCCTTCCATTGAATGACTTTTACACAAGGTTTGCGCGTAACCCATGACGCCTAGTTAACGTGTCCCATTATTTTGTTATTTATTAGAAAGTCTAACTCTACGATTAGAGTCTTTTTATTTGTATTTTCTACACCAGTTGTTATTTGAAACGAGCATGCGTTTCACAAACGCATATAGCTTTAAGCTTAGCACTCAAATACTCGAGCTATGCGACGTTGTAAGTCAGGTTAATGAGACTGTTCTGACTCAGCTGTATCCATTCAATATCGAAGTTATATAAGCCTTACAACTCATCCTATGCGCCCTGCGTTTGCAGATGTTTGCTTTATCAAGCGAGTGCACTTTAGTATTAGTTAACAGCCCTTCGTCTACGATACCTGACTTCTGTTTTTATCTGTGAATCTAGAGGGTACTTCTGATGTGTAATTAGGAATTGATCATGGATGTTTCTGCTAAGAGCGCTATAGCCCTTAATGAGGTACTTCATCCTCTTGTTATGCATTAAGCTTAAACCACTCTTAATTGTATTGAGCACCCTGTTTGAAAAGTATCTCAAAGGGGAAGTGGACTATATTTCAGGTTGAAGGAGAGAGTCGCTAGATTAAGGGCCCAAATTGGTGCCGGTGGGATACATATGCTAAGAAATAGAGAATTTCTCGTATTCGTGCAGTGATATTTATCATCCAATCAGATCGAGACTCTCTGGCTCTAGGTTCAGGTATCTTAGGAGATGTTTACCGGTCTCTTTTCTACTCTGATGTGTTTGTTGACTCGATATGAATTAGTTATGTTGACCACTTTACTCTGAACATATTGATTTCTTGCTGGTTAGTTCAAGCTATGTTTTGGCTATTGCGACTAATATGAAGCTAGAAGGGCGTTATTGTTCGCTTGGTAAGAATAGACTCAAAAAAATCATCGGGTGATATTTTAGTGATTATTTTAACAAATAGATAAAGCCTTAAAAGCTAATGGGGCGAACTATGAAATTAAGCTTTAACTTTGAAGATGCAAGTCAGATCTTTGTAGGATCTTTTGCTTTGGCTGTACCGATTTCTTTTTCCGAAGAAGCCTGGAAGTTAGGGGAGACTTTGCCTACTGCTAATCTGTTGCTGCTATTTTTATTATCAGCAGTGTTCTTAGGCTTTTATACTTATGAAAGTGTCTTTCAGAAAAATGTTGTTGCACGCATGCCGGTGTTTATTTTCAGAATTGTTATTGCTTATGCTATGACGGCGTTGGTAGTTGCTTTGGTACTGACATGTTTGGATAAGTTGCCTCTATTAAGCGATCCAATAGTCTCGTTTAAACGTGTCATTGTTATATCAATGCCCGCGTCTATGGGGGCTATTATAGTGGATAGTTTCGATAAAGAGTGAAACCGTATATCACCCAGGTTAAGTCATCAACAGAGCCATTCTAGCGCTTATTTGGTTCACTCTTAGATAACACAAGTAGCAAGCTCGCTAGACAGATTTCGACATGAATGTGCGTTTGTTGTTGGGTGATTCAAGCTAAATCAAAAGAGTAAAGCCTAATTGTTTGACAAGAAAATTAAGACTGAGAGTTTCTGTACTGAATGAGCAATTAGAAAGGTGAGGGAGATGGAGGCACGCTAGGATCTTTAGATGCAAAAAAGCCGCATCAATGATGCGGCTTTCTTTAATTGGCTCCCCTTGCAAGACTTGAACTTGCGACATACGGATTAACAGTCCGCCGTTCTACCAACTGAACTAAAGGGGAATTGATTGTTTTATCTCTAATCAAGAGAATGGTGCCGACTACCGGAATCGAACTGGTGACCTACTGATTACAAGTCAGTTGCTCTACCTACTGAGCTAAGTCGGCATCATGTATCAAGAAGCTTACGCTTAATGATTAACTTGGCTCCCCTTGCAAGACTTGAACTTGCGACATACGGATTAACAGTCCGCCGTTCTACCAACTGAACTAAAGGGGAATTATTCTTAAAGCTTTAAAGAAATGGTGCCGACTACCGGAGTCGAACTGGTGACCTACTGATTACAAGTCAGTTGCTCTACCTACTGAGCTAAGTCGGCACATGATATTTCTTTGTGCTTTACTGTTGTTGTCAAGGACACCAACAAATAAATTGTGGTGCCCGGAGGCGGAATCGAACCACCGACACGAGGATTTTCAATCCTCTGCTCTACCGACTGAGCTATCCGGGCGACGAGGTGTATTAAACGTGTTTTCGCGTTCTGGGTCAACATTAAATTGCAAAAAAAGTATTGTTTGATGTTTTTCTATACTTAGTGGGTTGTTTTTGTTCGTTTGGGTAGAAAAACCTAGGTCTAGCATGCCTTAAAAGATGGCAAAACTACGGTTAACTGCTTTGAATGAGCGCTGAAATAAAAAAAGCACGTATGAAAACGTGCTTTTATATTAAAGGTTTTTCTCGAGAGTTTAGTGTTTTACTTCAAACCTATTTACCCAAGTCTCTAATTCGTTAGAAAGAGAAGCTAAAGTTTGAGTACTGTTATGGCTTTCCGTTACGACATCGCTCAGTTGGTTGCCACTTTCTTCAATCATATTGATACGCTTCGATATATCATCGCTTACCTGGGTCTGTTCAGCGGCTGCTGTTGCGATTTGATGGCTCATTGATGATATCGACTCTAATGCAATCACAATCTGTTGTAGCGCTTCAGAGGCATTCTGAGACTCTGCTACAGTACTTTCACTCGTTGCCGCACACACATTCATTGTTTGAATGGCGTTACGGGAACCTTCTTGAAGATTATTGATCATTAACTGAATCTCTTTGGTGCTCGATTGCGTTCGACCAGCAAGATTACGTACCTCATCCGCCACTACTGCAAATCCACGACCTTGTTCACCCGCTCGCGCAGCCTCAATAGCAGCGTTAAGTGCTAACAGGTTAGTTTGCTCTGCAATATCGCCTATAACGTCCAATACCTTAACAATATTGTTTACGTCGTTATCTAGGTTAGCAACAGCTTCACTGGCTGTACCTAATTGTCCTGCTAGGCCTTGAATATTATCTACTGTGTTGTGGATTAGGAGCTGAGTATGTTGGCTTTGTTTGTCTGCCTCGTCGGTGTTACGAGCCGTATCGCCAGCTGAATCGGCAACATTATTTGCTGAAGACGCCATCTCAGTCATTGCTGTTGCGATCATTTCAGTTGATTGTTGCTGAGTTTCAGTAAGTTGAGCGATAGAACCTGCACGATCTTCCACGCGCTGTAATTCGCCTCTTAACGCTAGCATTGAAGAGTTGAGGTTTGATACTAACTCTGCCAGTGATTGACTCATTTGTTGTACAGCGTGATAGATACTGCCTTGCTCAGCTTGAGTCTCAAACGATGTTTGGATTTTTCCTTCTGCGACAGCTTGTACTGCTTCTCTTACGTCTTTGGGTTCACCGCCAAGTAGCGATAGCATACGTTTAATTGAGATAATCAAGCTTGAAAGAATGACACCAGCAATAGCTAAACATAAAATCAGTTGCCATTGTGCTGTTGACCAAAACCTTGCGTTGACTTCATTGAAGCCGATACCTGTACCTACAACCCAACCCCAATGAGGTGTTTTTTCTGCGATGGACAGTTTTTCCTCAATGCTTCCGTCGGGGAGTTTTTGTGTCCAGGTGTACTCGACTATTTGTCCTGTTCTATTGCCAAGTGCTCGCTGAATAAGTTGGCCAACGCTATTTCCATCGCCATCTTTAAAATCATTAAAGCTGGTCCCGTGTAGTTGCGGATCTAAAGGTGTTGCGACAAAAGTCATATCTTCATCAGCAACATATACATATTCATTGTCTTTATAGATATTGTTGCGCAGTAGGCGAGTGGCAAGCTGTTTGGCTTGTTGTTCTTCTAGAGTGCCATCAATAGCCATTTTTTCGACTTCAGTAAGAATGCTGTATGCACTTTTAAATAGCTCTGTCACGCGAGCTTTGTTGTCTATGTTGCTAGCAACTCTTAAGGTCCATAAACCTGTAGCCGTAAGTGCGAGCAAGGCAATCAAAATGATGCCTGATAATAAATAAGCTTGCGTTTTTAATTTCATATTTCCCCGTGCAGCGATCTAATAATAAGTATGGTGTATCATTCACGAATCTTAAGCTAAGTCGTGTAGTGCAGGTATCAGAAAGGTATCAAAACATGATGAAGATTAAATTTACGAAGAAAAAAAAGTCCCCAAAAGAATAATGCCGATCAGTTAAAGC
>NZ_JBFRKT010000072.1:0-1500 GCF_041469545.1 Vibrio sp. 10N.286.49.C3 | reverse complement strand
TAATGCCGATCAGTTAAAGCCAAAGTGATCGGTTGAAGGATCCTTCCGAGCTGTCAAAATCCAAGTGTATTTAATGCACTTGGATTTTTTTATGGATGTTTCTCAAGCTCTAAACATAATTAATGATTGGAAACCTAGCAGCGTTGAGACTTTGTCTGACTTGCTTCCAATTGAACTCATCGACGAAGCCTATTCTCTTACTGATACTGTCACGATGAGAAAGAGGAAATTAACTTTAGAATCCATGGTGTGGCTGCTTGTTGGAATGGCTATCTACAACAGTAAATCCATGAAAGATTTAGTGAACCAACTTGATATTGTCGACCGTACAGGTAAAGCTTTTGTCGCACCGAGTGCGTTAACTCAACGTCGAAAGACGTTGGGTGAAGACGCAATTAAAGCGGTCTTTGAGCGAATGACTACGTCATGGTTAAAAAGTGCAAAGTTACCCCAGTGGAATGGATTAACGCTTCTTGGCGTCGATGGCGTTGTTTGGCGAACGCCCGATAACCCGCAAAATGAAAAGGCATTTTCTCGACAAAAAGGGACGCAATATCCGCAAGTGAGAATGGTCTGCCAAATGGAACTAAGCAGTCACATTATTACGGCCAGTGCATTTGATAATTACAATACAAACGAAATGATATTAGCTGAAAAACTGATAGAAACAACACCAAACCATAGCGTGACAATGTTCGATAAGGGGTTCTATTCTTTAGGCTTATTACATAAATGGCAAGACTCTGGCTCGGAGCGTCATTGGCTTATCCCCCTCAAGAAAAATACACAATATGACATTGTTCAATCTTTAGGGCGAAATGACAAACTGGTTCAATTACACAGTAACCCAAGGGCTAGAAAGCTATGGCCTGATTTACCAAAGTCGATAACCGCTCGACTTGTCACTCGTAAAATTAAAGGAAAAGACTACCAAGTATTAACCTCCATGACGGACTCCCTGCGTTACCCATCAAAAGATATTGCAGGCCTTTATGAACATCGTTGGGAAATTGAGCTAGGCTACCGAGAGCAAAAACAATACATGCTTGGAAATCGTCTCACGCTGCGAAGTCGTTTACCAGAACTGGTAAAGCAGGAGTTATGGGGCATCTTGCTTACTTACAATTTAATCCGATACCAGATGGTCGAGCTCTGCTTCAATTTAAAGGGAAATTACCTTCCTTATCAACTGAGTTTTAACGGCACATTAGCTCATGTATCTGCGTTACTTGTAGGCTTACCTTACTCAACACCAGGCGCAATACCTCGTCAGCTAAAAGGGTTCCACAACATGGCTGAAAGCTTAATACTTGAAGGGCGAAGGGAAAGGACATTCCCTAGAACAGTTAAACCCAGACCACAACGGTATGCTAAGAACAAAAATGCCGTTCACTCTTAAGTGAACGGCATTAATGTGTAGCGGTAGTCTTTGTTTTCATGGCGTTCAAGTTCCTTCATTCCCAATACCTTGGTGTAGAACTCGATAGACTTGTCTAAATC
>NZ_JBFRKT010000071.1:0-1506 GCF_041469545.1 Vibrio sp. 10N.286.49.C3 | reverse complement strand
AATAAATAGATGTCTGTCGGTAAATATTTAAAGTCATTATTCATCGTTATCTACCTCCAGAAAACGCCCACCGTTAGCATCTAATGCCGTTCGGATAAGCATTATTGCTTGAACCTGAACGGATATTTGGCTGGGACAAAGAGGACTGAACGTGGAAACGTTCGGTCCTTTCTTTTATCTGGAAGAATGAAGTGACTCAAACTGTCTCTCATCCTTTTCAGTTTTACAGGTAGAGTTCCGTCTGGGCTTAAAGCTAACCAACGTAATTGCGCATCAATAAGGTTAATTGCGGCGGTAAAACTGACCCTAGTCGCTCGAACCCCGGCTTCTGAAGCTATCTTAACCATCTCTAATCGCACTAAGTTATAGGCAAGTAATACGCCCCAAAGCTCTTGCTTCACACCGGCAGAAAAACGACTTCGTAAAGTGACGTGACTTTGCAGTTGAGTCTGTTTAATTTCACCATAACCTTCTTCTATCTCCCAGCGTTGCCAATAAATACGCAGCAGGATTTCTAGCGAGTATCTACTAGGGTCTGTAAGTGAAGTAATAAAACCTTTTATCTCACCTTTTGGCTCTTGATATAGGACTAATCTAGCTTCCCAACGTGCGGGTAAATTCGGATTCTGCCGTTGAGCTTGAGGAGAGATGGGCATTGAGATGAGCATGTCGTTCTCCGCATATTTCTCCAACACTTCATAGCGTAGCTTACGCTTTGCAGGCATTAACCAGTGAGCATTTTCCGCACTCTCTTGCCACGACAACAAGAGGTCTGCCGAGAAATAACAACGATCAAATAAGGTCAATGAATGTGCGGGGATATCATTGAATAGGCGCTTAGCTAAGGTCGTTTCACCGACATGACAGCCATCAAAAGCCGCCCCCATAATCATTCGAGTTTCTGTTGACATCAAAGCGACTAAACGAAGTTGAGGGTAAGGTTTCAATTTTTTAGAGATGAACCCAAATTCTTCAGCGTTCTCTGGGGAATCTTGGCACCTAAATGTTGTCCCATCGACAGCAAGAACATTAAGCTCTAAGTCTTTGTCTTGTTGAAGGATATCTCCATTCCAAGCCTTTACCGTTGTGTGAAACAGAGCCGCTAACGGACTCTCATCTAGACGTCGGCGTGAATCAGTTAGGACGCTGGGTGCAACACGAGACCAGCTATCTTCAGGTTTAGGCTGAAGTGCAATGTCTAATGAACTGCACACCTCTTTGATAGACATGTTGCGTTGCAGCCCCATCCAAATAACTAACCAGACAGCTTGCTGAGCGGGAAGCCGACGTCGTCTTATGCTCGCTTTATTGGTTTCAAGAAGAGCTTGTTCTATCCACTCAATCTGAATGGCGTCGACAACAGATTCATAATTGTCGGCATCTTCAATGGTCTCGTGTGCCATTGCTAATTCTTGTTCAAGCATAAAAAAATCCCCATCAACGTTGTTGATGGGGATTATCTGCTAACTGCAAGATCGTTCAAGTCTTCTTAAACGATCGGCATTA
>NZ_JBFRKT010000070.1:0-2797 GCF_041469545.1 Vibrio sp. 10N.286.49.C3 | reverse complement strand
CTGATCAGATCGTAGGTTCTGGATTTAGTTCCACTGAATTACGCAACAAAGCCCATAAATTGAGCCATAAATCACCTTTCCATTATGAATTTATATGTATAATGATAAACTTAATCATCAAGGTTATAAGTGATTAATTTAAGGTGCCAACAAAGTACCATCATATTAATTTTAAAACTAAAAAATATTTAGGAGTATTATGAAACGTTTGAATTTAATAGGAATTTTAGTAACATCAGTTTTAATATCTAGATCAGTTTTAGCTAGCGATACACTGCAAGAAGGTATAAACATTCCCGTTGGTGAATCAATACATATAATGAGTGATATGGTTGATAATTCAGACTTGGTTTATATAAATGCAAAGTATTGGTTAGAATCAGGAATTTATTCAAATGGCATTGAAAATGCAATTGATTTAATTGTAAATAATGGTTATCGTTATCTGGTTGATTTTAGTGAAATAGAAGGAAATAAAGAAAAAATAAAGGCAAAACATGTCTTTAGAAAGGTATTTGGTATTTCATTGGAATCTGATTATATTGCAATAACTGAACATAACCATAACGTTATGTTTACAGAGATCAAGGATAGATATGACACAAATATCCCAATTTTGAGTAAACCTGCACCAAAAAGGCAAAAACGTTCAACATCAAACACCCCAGTAGTACACTCACCGGTACCGAGTATTTCTAGATATTATAATGCGACTAAACAAATTACTGATTCTGAATGTGATATCACTTGGAACACCCAATTAGGAGATAGATCGCGGCATCTTTGTAAAAATGCTAACATTTCGCTTGTTTATAAGATAAACATGCAACGCTCCCTTGCGTTCGGAACAATCGGCTCAGCAACGCCTGATGCTAAAATAGTAAGAGTTGGCATTGATGATTCAACCACTGGCGCAGGGATTAGTCTAAACCCTGAAATATATTCGATGTACTTAGCCTCAAGAGGCATTGTTTGGCCAAGTGGTGGGATTGAATCTGAATGGGTGTCATCCGCAATAGCACAAAACTATACGTTTGAAATGATGGCATCAAATAATAAAACAAGTATTTTAAGAACCATTCCAGCAACAAATTTAAATGTAAATTATGATAAGAAGGAAGTATCAACTTTTCAATTTGGTATTGGAGGTGATGTTGGTGCAGATAAAACATCACCCAAAATTAGTCTAAATGCCAACGCGTCATGGACAGAATCCAAGTGGTTATCATATAAAACATTTGATTATGCGGTAACGAAATCGTCAAAAAGCCCTCAACATGTATCTTTCAAATGGTCTAGAGAGCAATATAATTCACCACATGCGATACAAAAAGATGAATCGCCATATGGAGTAACAGTCAGAAAAAATTATTTTGGGAGGTTACACTTAATCAATCCAATAGGGTACGCAAACTTCACACCCAAAATGGAAGTAATCTATTATTCTGAACCTGCGACCACAGGGACAACAGACATTAGTATATCCTCATCGGTTGGAATTACTGGGTATCGTTATTATTCAGAAATCCCATCTTGGGAAGTCCTAAGATATTATTATCCTAATGAAAAAGACTTTAAAATTAAAAATGTAAAAAAAGATATTAAATTCACTGTTGATTGGGATAATCCTGTATTTATTGGCGGAAAGCCGGTTAATTTACAATTGGGTAAATTTAACAATAAATGTGTAAGTGTTAATAAAAACCTCAGTGTTAATTCTGATACTTGTAATATATCCGAACTAAAGCAGTCATTTATTTTCGATACACTTAATCGATATCAGAGTACAAGCCAACCAGGTATGTGCTTGGATGCTAGTAACATTAAAAAAGTCAGCCCTTGCAGTTTAAAGCGAACACAAAGATGGAAATGGATAGATGACAAAGATGAACTAGAGAATTCATTTACTGGAAGTAGCCTTGGTTATACTGTAAATGAAGGAGAAATTAAATTAATTCCGAAAGAGAAAAAAGCTGAGGATAATATCAACTCAGTTTCAATGTTCTCGTCATACACGGATATATTTAATATGTGACATTTTTTCCCTTGAGAGTAATAACTCAAGGTTATTAAACTTACGAGTACTAAAATACGGTTCTGTCGCAAATCTAGTTAGAGGTGTGACAGGCCAACCGGCTTTGTTGCGTAATTCAATGGAACTAAATCCAGAACCTACGCTCTGCTCAGCTACATTCACTCCCTCTCGTAGCCCTATGCCTAAACCTCGTTATAAAACAACCAACTGGAAGCAATACAATCAATCACTCATTAACCGTGGCTCTCTGACCTTTTGGATTGATGAAGAGGCGATAAGCGGGTGGGCGCAAAGCAAACAGAATAAGCGCGGGAGGCCACGTCGGTTCAGTGATTTAGCTATTACGACAGCACTCATGGTGAAACGAGTTTTTTCTATGCCACTGAGAGCGCTGCAAGGATTTATCGACTCGATATTTAGGTTAGCCCATGTGCCGTTAAGTTGTCCGCATTACACCTGCATCAGTCGTAGAGCCAAGCAAGTTGAGGTCTCATTTAAGACTAAAGCGAGAGGAGCGATACAACACCTAGCCATTGATGCAACTGGCCTTAAGGTTTATGGCGAAGGTGAATGGAAAGTCAAAAAACACGGGACGGATGGCAAGCGTAGAGTCTGGCGAAAGCTTCATATTGCCGTCGATACAAGCACTCATGAGATCATTGCCGCCGAGCTAAGTTTATCAACGGTTACAGATGGTGAAGTACTCCCGAACCTACTGAAACAAACACGTCGAAGCATCCTTGAGGTGTCTGGTGATGGCGC
>NZ_JBFRKT010000069.1:0-1755 GCF_041469545.1 Vibrio sp. 10N.286.49.C3 | reverse complement strand
AATTACGCAACAAAGCCAATTTGAGTTCCTGTATTGAGGCCAAACTTATGTTCCGAAGAGTCAGAAAGATATGTCGCTCCGTCAAGAGAATGCTCTCTAATGAACCGCTGTTGAGTAAAAGGAGTATCCGCACTGACTGCATAAAATTCAATGTCTTGAAGTTTGTGATGGTTGCTTTCTATGTATTGAGAAAGCTCAATAGCTTGTTGAACACAAACAGGTGTATCAACAGATGTCAATATGCTATAAATTTTGATCGATTTACTTTGCGCACTAGTATCATAGCTTTCTAAATCTGAAGTCAACATCTTAGCCGAAGGCAATAAATCGCCTACTTCTAATGGTGTACCAATCAGATCAAACTTTGTGGTGTTATCAAGTGTGACGACTTGTGTCTCTCCAAATCCAGCATCGTCTTCAGTAGTTTCAAACTTTGCGAAGGCGTTTATTGAATAAAGGGTGGCAGCAACAATAAGTAGTTTACGCATGATTATGATAAAACCGCTAGCGCAGATTCATAGTTTGGTTCAGTAGTAATTTCAGAAACCAATTCGCTATGTTTGACTATACCATCTTGACCGATAACGATAACAGCTCTCGCAGCTAATCCTTCAAGCGCACCTTCATTTAAGTTTACACCGTAGTTTTCAGTGAATGATGACTCTCTGAAGAAAGAAGCGGTTGTTACATTATCAATGCCTTCTGCACCACAAAAACGATTCATAGCAAAGGGTAGATCAGCAGAAACACATAATACGATTGTATTGTTTAAATTAGCGGCTTTCTCGTTAAATGTACGAACGCTTGCAGCACAAACTGGGGTGTCAATGCTAGGGAAAATATTTAATAAGACATTTTTCCCTTTTAGGCTTTCTAAGGTTAGGCTATTTAATTCTTTGTCGCAGAGAGTAAAACTTGGTGCTACTTGATTAGGTTTAGGAAATAGACCTGAGATTGAAACGGGGTTACCTTGAAAAGTTATAGACATGTTAATACCTTTTTATTGTTTATTTTTTGGTTAGAAATTATTGAGCGGCGAGATAGTAATTTGATATTTATAAATAACAAATCCGATGTGTTGTATTCTATTTGTTATTATTTAAGATTCTAATAAATAAGATGTTAAGTCCTAAATGCCCATTGTTTTGGTCCGATTTGAATGGCTTGGTTGGTGTATAATTTAATTTTTTCTGTGGAGTTTCTAAAGAGTGTTCGTATTTAGGTGTGTTTTCGAAAATTAAATATTATTCATAGGGAAAGAACGTGATTTTTTACGTTGTTTTTTGATTCTTTAACGATGAGCGAGCTGTATTCAGGAATTAGTATTCATTCCTAAACAAAGAACCCCCAGTCATGCTGTTTTAGTTGGTCAACTTTCAAAGACAGCGTGACTTCTTACATTTACAATGAAATTAGACCATAGATTAAATTCATTATCATATTTTCTAACTATCCTATAATCACGATTTTGCAGTCACGCTCGCTAGTCCTATTGTATATAATTTTGAAAATAAAGACAAAACTGACAATCGAAACACAGGGGAATGAAAAAAACATTTGCATTTTTACTCGATATTTCGACTCAGACCTTAGCGAAGGCCTTCCTGCCAATGATTATGAATGGAAGGCTTTGTTGCGTAATTCATTGGAACTAAACCTAAAACCTACGATCTGATCAGCTACATTCACTCCCTCTCGTAGCCCTATGCCTAAACCTCCTTACAAAACAACCAACTGGAAGCAATACAACCAATC
>NZ_JBFRKT010000068.1:0-23605 GCF_041469545.1 Vibrio sp. 10N.286.49.C3 | reverse complement strand
ATGTAGGCTAGCTACACATCGACGCCTCTGCCTTGTATAAATACCCAGCAACTCGCTGCAAAAATCAGCTCGAAAGATCAACACGCCCTAGCTTTTTATTTTATTTTCCAGTGCTTAAACGGTGTCACAACGGCAGTGGAATTGCTGTGACACCGATTGAACTTCAGTCTAAGTAGACCAAAGCATTAGTCCGAATCCTGACCTGAATCCGAATCTTAGTCGCGGAGGTTTAATCTAGCCCCACCAAAGATTCACGAGTTAAGTCTTTGATTGTCTTCGCGCCTGTTAGAGTCATCGCAACGCGCATCTCTTTGTCATACAGGTCGAGTAGGTTCTCAACGCCTGCTTGTCCTTGCGCTGCTAACGCGTAGACGAAAGAGCGACCAAGCAAGGTGCAGTCTGCGCCCATCGCCATCATACGAACCACATCTAAGCCAGTACGAATGCCAGAGTCGACCAGAATCTTAGTGTCGCCTTTTACCGCATCTGCAATCGCAGGCAGTGCTTTAGCACTTGATAGAACACCATCAAGCTGACGACCACCGTGGTTTGAAACTACGATACCGTCTGCGCCAAATCTCACGGCGTCTTTTGCATCTTCTTCATCAAGAATGCCTTTAATGACCATCGGGCCGTCCCAGAAATCACGGATCCACTCTAGGTCTTTCCATGAAATCGACGGGTCGAAGTTATCACCTAACCAACCGATGTAGTCTTCCAGTTTGGTTGGAGAACCGCGGTAAGTCGAGATATTGCCAAGATCGTGTGGTTTACCCAACAGACCAACATCCACCGCCCACCTAGGATGACGCATAGATTGAAATACACGACGAATTGCTGCATTTGGACCACTCATTCCTGAGTGCATGTCACGGTAACGAGCGCCGGGTACTGGCATATCAACGGTGAAGACCAGTGTCGTCACGCCTGCCGCTTTGGCACGTTCCAATACGTTCTTCATGAAGCCACGATCTTTTAGCACGTAAAGTTGGAACCACATTGGGCGTTCAATCTTAGGTGCGACTTCTTCGATCGGGCATACCGATACGGTCGACATCGTAAAAGGGATGCCTTTGTTGTCGGCGGCTTTTGCAGCTTGGACTTCACCACGTCGTGCGTACATGCCTGTTAGGCCAACCGGAGCTAATGCAATCGGCATCGCCAGCTTTTCGCCAAACAACTCGGTTTCTAAATTTAGGTCTGACATGTCATTGAGGACACGTTGCTTGAGCGCGATCTCTGCAAGATCGGCGGTGTTGCGGCGTAGGGTATGTTCTCCGTAAGAACCGCCGTCAATGTAGTGGAAAAGAAACGGTGGTAATTTCGCTTTTGCTGCGGCGCGGTAATCAGTCGATGCGGATATGATCATAATTTCAGTCCTAAATTCTTGGGATGTTGCCCTTCTATGAGAGCTTGGCTTGGGCTGCTTTAATTCTTGAAAAGTAAGTGTTTGTTCTTTCTTAAACAGTGAAGCGATTAACCAGTTAAGCAATTAGTCGGTGAAGCAAATAAACAGTGAAACAGAGAAGCAATAAAATGGCGTTAATACCCGAGGGTGTTGATGTGTTCTAGTATCCATTCCAAAACTCATCAACTGTCTTATTAGACGGTGTTGCAGTCGGGGAATTGAGTATTAACGCCAAGTGCTTTTGTAACGACTTATGGTTTACATAAGTGCGTCTGTCATTTTGAAGCCGTAGATAACCACTAGGCCGATGATTCCTGTCATCACCAAGTAGTAGAACGTTGGGATGATTGTCTTACGTAGTGTTGCGCCTTCGCGTCCTAGCAAGCCTACGGTCGCCGATGCGGCTACCACGTTGTGAATTGCAATCATGTTACCTGCTGCAGCACCAACGGCTTGCAGAGCAACAACCACAGCACTAGAGATAGATAGAGTTTGTGCTACTTCGAATTGGAACTGGCTGAACATCATGTTTGAAACGGTGTTCGAACCTGCAATGAAGGCACCTAACGCACCAACTGTGGCACTTAACGCTGGGAATGCGCTGCCGACTAGGTCAGCTGCAAAATTGGCCGTGGTTACTGGCATACTTGCTAAATCAGCGCCGTTCACGCCAGAGTTAATGAAGATACGAACCATTGGGATGGTGAACACCAACACAAAGCCTGCGCCAATCAGAGTCTTGCTCGACTCACCAAAAGCTTTAGCCAGTGGTGTTGCGCTGCGTGATTGCATTAGAACAGCAACCAGTGCGACGAAGACCAAGATACCGCCAGGTAGATACAGAGGTTGAATCGCTGTGCTTACGCCTGTCTCACCAAGGATGTTGCTGAAAGAAAGGCTAACGCTCTTAAGCAGGCCTTTGAACTCAGGGCTCACACGGCTAGCAACTAGAGTGACAGCGAGCAGAACGTAAGGTGCCCACGCCATCGCCATGCTCATTTTTTTATGGCTTTGGTTGTCATCATCAAGGTCGATTTTCAAAGAGCCTAGCCATTCTGCTGGCCACTTATCTTCGCTTTCGAAATCCCATTTTGATTTAGGGACTAGGAAGCCACGTTTTGCTGCTGTTACAACAATAGCAAGGCCAACCAAACCACCAATCAGTGATGGGAACTCAGCTCCGAGGAAAACACCCGTTAGTGCGTAAGGAATGGTGAAAGCGGCACCTGCGAACAGTGCGAATGGCAGGATATCAAGACCTTCAGTCCAGCTTTTATTCTTACCGAAGAAGCGAGTCAGCATCATTGCCATCAATACAGGAATCATCACACCAACGCAGGCGTGGATGATCGCAACACTTGATGTGATCTGTTGTAGGTAAGCATCCCATGTTGAACCATTGGCAATCAGGCTTTCACCGATGTTGTGCGTATCCAAACCTTTGTTTACGCCAACGATGATAGGTGTACCAACCGCGCCAAACGATACCGGCGTAGATTGAATCATCATGCCCATCAGTACCGCGGCTAACGCTGGGAAGCCAATTGCAACCAATAATGGAGCGGCGATTGCAGCGGGTGTGCCGAAGCCAGACGCACCTTCAATGAATGAACCAAAACACCAAGCAATGATGATCGCTTGTACACGACGGTCTGCTGATATGTCAGTAAATCCGTTGCGGATGGTGGTGATAGCTCCGGTGTGTTTCAAAGTGTTTAATAAGAAGATGGCGCCAAACACAATCCAGAGAACCGACACGGTAATGCCGAAGCCTTGGAATACTGAAGCCAGCACGTGAGTGCTAGACATATCCCATGCGAATAAGGCGATAGCAACGGTTAATGCAAATGCCACGGGCATCGCTTTTTTTGCAGGCCAGTTAAGGCCAACCAGCAGAATCGCTGCAACAACTATTGGCGAAAAGGCCAATAAAGCTAGTAGAGTTTCACTCATGGGTACTTCCTCGTACTTGTTTTCAAACGTTCATGTTTGAAGTGAATAACACGTCATTAGTTTTGTAGGTGTAATCTGAATCTCATGGATTCAATTGTTGTAATTAGAGTCGCTTTATTTGTAACCGATGTGATTGCAAAAGCTGTTTTTGTAATTGTTTTGTTAATTTGGCGTGAATTTACCCCTTTATTTTTTATTGATATAGGGAAATAATGAAAATAATTAATTCCAAAATTGGCATAATCAAATGCGAGCAGACGATTTGATCCTGTTTTCACAGGTAGTAGAGCTGGGTAGTTTTAGTAAGGTGGCAGAACAAAATAACCTTACAAATTCGGTAGTTAGTAAGAGAATTGCGCGTTTGGAAGAAGAGATTGGCGTGCAGCTATTATATCGAACCACGCGTAAATTGACCCTGACCGAGGCGGGTAAGGCAATGTTACACGGAGCCAAAAATGTGAAGCAGGCGGCTCAAGAGGCTATGGACGCAGTTTCAGGCTTTGGTGAAAATGTTAGTGGTCATATCAAAATGTCAGTGCCTACTATCTCCGGAGATTTGATTCTGGCAGACGCTGTTGCCGAGTTTTGTAATATGCACCCAGGTTTAACGGTCGATATGTCTCTTAACAATCGCTTTGTCGATCTGGTTGAGGATGGTCTCGACTTGGTCATTCGAACCGGCTACTTGGAAGATTCCAGCCTTATTGCCCGTCATATATTGGATTCACAATGGGTGGTGTGTGCCTCGCCATCTTATATCGCTAAGAACGGTAAGCCGATGCAGCCCAAGGATTTGGTTGAGCACAATTGCTTGCAATACGCTTATCAAACGACAGGCGCCAGTGAGTGGCAGTTCTTACACAGTAAGGATGGCTGTACCGACAACGACAAATACATCGTACGCGTCTCTGGCTCTTTCTCTACCGATAACGCGACGGCATTAAGAAAAGCCGCTTTGGGCGGTCATGGTGTGGCGTACGTGCCACGTTGTCTGGTGTATCACGATATTCGAAACGGCCAGCTGGTGGACATCTTTCCTGACTTAGTGGGTAAAAAGCTCGGTATTTATGCGGTGTACCCCTTTACGCGCCAGCCACCGAACAAGATTAAGTTATTGATTGAACACATCAGAACGCGTTATCTGACGATTTCACATTATTTTTAATAAGGATCACGATGAGCTATTTAAAAGAGTATCAATATCCAGTCACCAACAAACAGATCGTCAGCGATGACTATTTTGGTCAGATAATCGAAGACCCATATCGCTGGTTAGAAGACGACAGAAGTGACGAAACCGCGCAGTGGGTGGCGAGCCAGAATGAAGTGACGTTTGATTACCTCGCTCAAATCCCGTATCGCGCAGAACTGCGAGAGCGATTAGCGAAAGCGCAAGACTACAAAAAGAGCTCGCAGCCGTTTGTGCGAGGTGATTACACCTATTTCTATAAGAACGACGGCCTGCAGAATCACAGCATTCTTTATCGTCAGAAAGAAGGCCTGCAGGTTGAAGTGTTCCTAGATCCGAATACCTTCTCGGAAGATGGCACCACATCACTGGGCTCGGTGTCGTTTTCGAAAGATTACAGCCTAGTGGCATACAGTATTTCTGAGGGTGGTAGCGACTGGCGTAAGATCTTTGTGATTGATACTGAGACTAAGCAGCAGCTTGAAGCCGAAATCACAGACGCTAAATTTACCGGTATTTCTTGGTTGGGTAATCGCGGCTTTTATTACTCTAGCTACGACAAGCCCGACGGCAGCCAGCTTTCAGCACGTACCGAACAGCACAAACTTTACTTCCATGAATTGGGTACAGAGCAAGCTAGCGACAAGGTAATTTTTGGTGAGAGCAACGCTGAACAACACCGTTATGTGTCGGGCTACACCACTGAAGACGACCGTTACTTGATCATTCTAGGGCGAGAGTCGACATCGGGTAATAGACTGTTCTATATCGATTTAAATTCACCAGAACAAAAGCTGAATACGCTGATTGATCATGTGGATAGCGACACTTATCTCATCGATAACCAAGATGAGACCTTCATTCTATATACGAATCTTGATGCGCCTAATGGCAAGGTGGTGAGCTTTGATACTCGCGATGGGAAATGGCTCGAAATCATCCCTGAAAAGCCACAGCCATTGGATATCAGCACGGGTGGTGGCTACTTGTTTGCTCACTACATGGTGGATGTGGTGTCTAAGGTTGAGCAGTTGGATTACCAAGGTAACCTAGTTCGTGACATTCATTTGCCTGGGCTGGGAACGGCCAGTGGCTTAGGTGGAAAAAACGAGCAAACTCAGCTTTATTACACCTTTACCAACTATGTAACGCCGCCAACGATTTTCTCTTTTGATGTTGAATCTGGAAGCTCTGAAATCTACCAACGCTCTGAGTCTCCGTTTGAGTCGGATCAATTTGAGTCTAAACAAGTCTTCTATACCTCGAAGGATGGCACTCAGGTTCCGATGCTTATCTCTTATAAGAAGGGATTAGTGTTAGATGGCAATAACCCAACCATGTTGTACGCCTATGGTGGCTTTAACGTTAGCCTAACGCCTTCTTTCTCGGGCACGGTTGGCAGTTGGCTAGAACTGGGTGGCGTATATGCGGTGCCTAACCTGCGTGGCGGTGGTGAGTATGGTAAGGCGTGGCACAAAGCGGGTACACAACAACAAAAGCAGAACGTCTTTGATGACTTCATTGCCGCTGCCGAGTTCTTAATTGCAGAAAACTACACCAGTAGCGATAAGTTAGCGATCCGCGGCGGTTCTAATGGTGGTTTGTTGGTTGGCGCTTGTATGACTCAAAGGCCTGAGTTGTTCAAAGTGGCTCTGCCTGCGGTTGGGGTGTTGGACATGTTGCGTTACCACACATTCACGTCTGGCGAAGGTTGGGCGTACGACTATGGCACATCCGCCCAAAATAAAGAGATGTTCGAATATCTGCTAGATTATTCTCCGGTTCATAATGTGGTGCGAGGCGTCGATTACCCAGCAACACTGGTTACGACAGCCGATCACGATGACCGTGTGGTGCCAGCTCACTCTTATAAGTTCATCTCAGAGCTGCAAGATAAGCATGAAGGCGGTGCGCCTGTGATGATTCGTATCGATGTTAATGCGGGTCACGGTGCGGGAATGCCACTGAGCAAAGCGATCGATCTCACTGCTGATATCTACGCATTTACCCTGTTCAATATGGGAATAGAGTCCCTAGATTCAATCTAGAAAATACTTAATTTTAGATAACTGGGTATTTGACTCAATCCAAAAAGCCTCAAAATCTGCCTTAGATCTTGAGGCTTTTCATATTTACGAAAACCAATCAAAATTTCACCATATTTTCCTCGCTCCACCACACTCTTTTCCGTGATAGACCCCGCCATTACTGATGAAATGAAAGCGATTTCAAGCTGTATTGTTACGGATTTTTACGTCTATCTATCTGATTGTAAATAAATAACCATTTCTGGTGATAACTCTAAAAGTTTCATGGTATTTAGGCTGGTTTATCAGTGTGAACAGCAACCAACTTTTCAACGCTTTCATTGCTTAATATTTCCCTGTTCGATGAAAACTCAAAAAAATAATAGGGAATTACAATGCAAAAATTTAAGCTTTTGCCAATAACGGTCGCAGTGGCGGCTTCGCTTGCTTCACTCTCTTCTTTTGCTGCTGATACTAATATCGAAGCACTAGAAAAACGAATTCAAGAGTTAGAATCTAAGGTTGTTGATATTGATTATATTAACGATCAACAACCCGCGGTTTTAACGGCTGAAACTAAGGTGCCAGATGGCATCGTCTTCTCTGGTTATGCTCGTTACGGCGCTCACTACAAGAGCGGTGATGAGCGTTACGTAGACATCGGTACAACAGGTCGTTCTGTCGGTCGTTTAGGTAACGAAGCCAATGGTGGTGAGGTTCAGCTAGCTAAGCTATTCGAAGCTGACAATGGTGCGATTTGGGACGTCGTATTCATGGCCGACCACTGGGAAGCAGACGCTTGGGCTGACGATGGCGGCCTAAGTATGAAAAAAATGTACGCTGGTGTCACTAATGTATTTGAAAGCCAACCAGAACTTTACATGTGGGCTGGTCGCGACTTCCACCAACGTCCCCAACAAGGTTTGAATGATTACTTCTGGATGACACACGATGGTCAAGGCGCTGGCTTTAACAACCTAGATTTCGGTGGCGCTAAGCTAGATATGGGCTTTGTTGGCCAAGTGAAAGGCGGCCTCGTAAATGACAATGGTCGATACGCAATTACTTCTAAACTTCATTCAATTAACGCGGGTATCGGTCAACTAGACTTGTATGCGAACTACGGTTTTGCTTCAGATGAAGCGGATACAGCGAGTTCAACTAAATATGTGATCGACCAAAAAACAGGTCAAACGAAAAAAGTGGTAACAGCTGGTACTAAAGTGAGCGATGAAACGGCATACCTAGTGGGTGCAACTCTTGGTTTAGGAGATTCCAACAAGTTAGTCGTTAAGTATGGTGATGGTGCAGATTCATCGGTATTTGAGTTGAAAGGCGACTATAAAACTTTTTACGCAAGCATTGAAGGTAACTACGCAGCATCGGATAAATTCATCATTGATTACCTAGTGTCGTATAAAGATAACTCTGGTGCAGACTTAGCTCGCGATAACACTGAGTATGCAGGTATCGTTCGTCCACAGTACCAATGGGATGACGTTCATTCTACATGGTTAGAAGCGGGTTACGGCATGGTTGATTACGATGACGACGGCGAAGAAAACGCGTGGAAGGTAACTCTATCTCAAAACGTTTCTCTAGGTGGCTTACCTTGGAGTCGTCCAATGCTTCGCTTTTACACAACCGTGGGTGATGTCGAAACGAAAGGCAACACTGTGAACACAACCAATGTTGATACATTGTCGTTCGGCGCAATGTTTGAAGCTTGGTGGTAATCACAAGCTAGAAAGAGCAGCTCTTTGAATTAGTCTTACGCTCAAAGAGTCGTGTTTAAATAGTAAGTACATACTGTCCATTTAGCCCTAAAGGCAGATTAATTAGGGCACGTTTCAATTAACTCCATTCTTGGGCACATTTTATGTGCCCTTTTTTTCGTCTTGAATACCTGTTCTATCATTTGGTATTGCCTCTTCACTTATTCTCCATATCGTCTTCAATACCCCGTTTCATATTAATTTATTTCACACACGTTGATTTCCCCTTGTTAATTGTAATGGCTAAGTCGCATCGTAGCCCTTGCATATCAATAGGCTAGATAGGAGGAATACTAGACATCAATTGTATTGGATACGCCGATAGTTATGTTGAAACCCCTTCACTGAACTATAACTTTTAACAAAACTGACTAACTATGGATTCATGATTTCATGAAATAGTTTCATGGCGTGAAGTGAATCTGTAAGCGCTTTCATGATTTCCACAACTGGCCTTTTTACCTCCAAGTTTAGTGTGATGACACTCACTTCAACCAAGGCGCCTTTCTTTAATAATCGTTTTGTAAGCGGTTACAAGCTAATGAAGTATCGAGGTTCGAGTGGCGACAATTAAACACGTATCAGAACATGCAGGTGTGTCTCAGGCGACAGTGTCTAGAGTTATTAATGGCACTAGCAGAGTCAGTCATGACAAGAAATTAAAGGTTGAGAAAGCGATCAAGGAGCTGGGTTATCGCCCGAACTCTATCGCTCAAGCTTTGGCATCAAGTCGTACCGGTAGTGTGGGCGTTGTTGTTCCAGAACTTGGTGGTTCTTTCTATTCAGGCATCTTGCATTGCATAGAAGAAAACCTACGCCGCTTTGGTTATCACGCTGTGGTTACAGCTGGTTCGAACACCGAACAAGGGCAGCGCGAGTCGGTGGAGTTTCTGCTGGGGCGTCGTGTTGATGCTTTGATTCTTCATACTCAACTGCTCAGTGATGATTATTTAATTGAATTGGAAGAACAGGGGACCCCTGTGGTTTTAATTAACCGCTTCATCCCAGAAATGGCGATGAGTTGCATTGATATTGATAACGAAGTCGGGGGGCTACTCGCTACTCAATATCTTTTGCAAAAGGGACATACAGATATCGCGTGTATTACCGGGCCTTTAGATAAAGCAGATGCTAGGGGGCGTTTGCAGGGGTATCGAAAGGCCTTGGAAGAAGCGGGTGTGCCATACGATGAAGCATTAGTCTCGGAAGCGGGCTTTACTGAAGAGACGGGCATCAGTGCTATGAAGAAGCTGATTAATCGTAAGTGTCATTTCACAGCAGTATTTGCTTCGAATGACCACATGGCATTTGGCGCCTTCGAGGTGTTGCATCAAGAGGGACTGTCTGTTCCTAAAGATGTATCACTGGTGGGCTTCGATAACACCATCTTCGCGCGCTATCTGACCCCTAGTTTGACCACCATTAATTTCCCTATTGAAGAGATGAGCGTTGAAGCAGTACAGCTCACTCTACAGAAGCTAAAAAAAATAAAACATGACGTGAACTTTAAATTGCTGCCGACGTTGGTCACTAGAAACTCGGTATCGGATTTACCAGTTACCCTATAAAAATATTAAGGATAGAACATGAAATTTAAGACCTTAGCGCTTTCATGCGCGGTTGCTTTAGGATTAGGTACAACAGCTGCAAATGCAGCAGACAAAGAAATTCGTTTCGACGGTTTCCCTGATTTCGATAGCAGCCTGAAGGTATTACTGCCTGATTTCGAAAAGGAAACGGGGATTAAAGTTGATTACCTTATGAACAACCACGGTGACCACCACACGAAACTCACAACGAACCTTGCAACGGGCTCTGGTGCCGGTGATGTGATTGTTGTGGACGTTGAGAAAATTGGTCCATTCGTGGGTTCTGGTGGCCTAGTTAACTTGTCTGAAAACTACGGTGCAGATAAGTACGAAGAACGATTCGCACCATACGCATGGGCACAAGGCAAAGGCGCTGACGGCGACATGTACGGCATTCCTGTCGACCTAGGTCCAGGTGTTATGTACTACCGTACCGACGTATTCGAAAAAGCGGGCATTGATGTAGAAGAAGCAATCAAAGATTGGGATTCATACATCGCTGCTGGTGAAAAACTGAAAGAGCAAAACGTACAACTTATCGCTTCGGCAGCCGACGTGGCACAAGCGATTATCTTCACGACCGTTCCTGAAGGTGAAGGTCTGTACTTCGATAAAGATGGCAATCCAGTGGTGACATCTGAGCGTTTTGTTCACGCTTTTGAAGTAGCAAAAGAGATTCGCGACAAAGGCTTAGACGGCCGCATTTTGGCTTGGTCTAACGAATGGTACGAAGGCTTCCGCAACGGCACATTTGCAACTCAACTTTCTGGCGCTTGGCTTCTTGGTCACCTAAATAACTGGATTGCTCCTGAAACTAAAGGTAAGTGGGCGGTAGAAAACCTACCTGATGGTATCTACGGCAGCTGGGGCGGTTCATTCCTATCTATCCCAACTCAATCAGAAAACCCTGATGAAGCTTGGGCGTTGATTGAATACATGACGACGGATCGTGAAGTACAGCTTAAACACTTCGAAACGATTGCTGCTTTCCCAGCGAACATCACCACGTATGACGATGAGCTTTTCCAAGAAGAGATGGAATTCCTAGGCGGACAAAAAGCCCGTCTACTGTTTGCTGAAGTGGCACAGAACATCAAACCCGTCTCTCCAGCACAAGGCGACCACGTTGCACGTTCTATTATCTTAGAGAACGCATTGATGGAAGTACTTGATGAAGGCAAAGACATCAAGACTGCGCTTAAAGAGGCAGAGCGTCTAATCAAGCGTCGCACGCGTAATCTTTAATTTGTTTTTACTTTAAGTAAGTGAGGAAGCGTGGATAACGCGCTTCCTTTTTAAGAGGTCGTTACTATGAATCATACAGCGAGCACAACGATAGAACCTGCGGACAAAAGCCTTTTTTCTCGTCTAAATTTGAAAGCGCTTACACCGTATGGATTTCTTCTGCCGTTTCTGATCATTTTTTCTGTATTTGGGATCTTCCCGCTGTTGTTCTCTGTTTACCTGTCGTTCCACGAGTGGAACCCGGTAAGAGGCATGGATGCGATGGAGTTCGTTGGTTTTGAGAACTATCACATTGCTTTAACGGACCCATGGCTATGGCGTTCATTGAAGAACACGCTTTGGCTAGCGATCACTTCAGGTGTGGCTCAGCATTTAGTCGCTATTCCAGTCGCTTACATGTTGGTTTCAATGGGTGACCGTATGCGTCACTGGCTAACATCGGCATACTTTCTACCGTTCATTACATCAACGGTCGCAGCGTCACTGATTTTCTTCAATATGTACTCTCCTAACTCAGGAATTATTAACCAAACGCTGATGGCACTAGCCGATAGCACGCTGTTTGGTTGGGCATTCGCTTGGGTGAACGATTTCCAACCCATCCGTTGGTTAGACGATGCCACTATGGTGAAGCCGTCTATCGCAATCATGGTTTTCTGGAAATACACCGGTTTTAACATCGTCCTTTACACCACGGGTTTAATGACGATTCCTAAAGACATCTTAGAAGCTGCGCGTATGGATGGTGCCAATGCCTTCCGCCGCTTCTGGAACATTTCACTACCAATGATTCGTCCATTCATCTTCTTTGCTATCACGATGACCATCATCGGTAACCTGCAAATGTTTGAAGAACCGTTCGTCCTAACGCGTGGTACAGGTGGTACTGGCCAATCAGGTTTAACTATCTCGATGTATCTCTACAAAGTGGGTTGGGAATGGCTAGAAATGGGCACAGCATCCGCTATCTCATGGTTACTGTTTGCACTCATCGCGACTTGTACATTGGTTCAATTTTTACTCTTCGGTAAGAAAGGCTTAGGGGAACATTAAGATGTCGACATCAATTAAGACAAATACCTCACCACTAAGTGGACTGATGCCAAGCGAACGCAGCATGTTCATTCTGACTAAGATCTTGATGGTCATGCTAGGTATCTTACTGGTTGTTTCAGCGCTAATTACAGTCTTTCCATTTGTATGGTCGGCACTGCTATCAACGCGTGACCGTTCTGAAATTTTCGGTACGGGCATTAGCTTTGCGATTGGCGATAGCCTGGCGATTAACTACGCCAAATTGCTTGAAATCATGCCGTTTTGGAAAGCGATGTTTAACTCGATTTACGTGGCTTTCTTAGGTACCACCATCTCGCTGCTGTTTTGTAGCATGGGTGGCTACGCGTTTGCTGTGTTTAAGTTCCGCGGTAAGAACGTGTTGTTCGGCATGCTGGTTGGCTCAATGGCGATTCCGCCTGTGCTTAGCTTGATCCCTTACTTCATGATCGTGAAATTCTTAGGCTTGTTGGATAACCACATGGCGGTATGGCTACCGTTCACCACCACACCATTTGGTATCTTTTTGATGCGTCAGCACGTGATTGCATCGATTCCAAAAGAGCTACTTGAAGCGGCGAAACTGGATGGCGCTGGTGAGTTCAGAACGTACTGGAGCGTGGTACTGCCACTAATGAAGCCTGCACTCGCAACATTGGCTATCGTTCAGTTCGTTTTCTTCTGGAACATGTTTATGCAGCCTCTCGTGGTGCTAAACAACCCAGATAACTATGTCATTACGCAAGCACTTCGAAGTGTTCAAGGTATTCCGAATACGCCATGGGGCGCGGTAATGCTAGGTACCACAATTTCTATTTTACCGCTCGTGATTACTTACTTGTTCGCATCGAAACAGATGATCAGTGGTTTAACGTCCGGCGCAGTCAAAGGTTAGGCTTAAGGGTTATAACAATGAATAAATATCAACTTCCAAGTGATTCAAAGTTACGCAGTAAGGAATTTGTATTCGGTGTCGCGACATCTTCATACCAAATTGAAGGCGGCGTTGAAGAGGGCGGTCGTACACCGTCTATCTGGGACACTTTCTGTAAGACGCCGGGCAAGGTCGATAACGGCGACAGTGGTGATGTGGCGTGCGACCACTACCACTTATGGCAACAAGATATCGAGATGATTCAAGGCTTAGGCGTTGATGCTTACCGTCTCTCTATCGCATGGCCGCGCATCCTTCCACAAGATGGTGTTGTGAACCAACAAGGTTTAGAGTTTTACGGTCAGATCATCGATGAGTGTCATGCTCGTGGCATGAAGGTATATGTGACGCTTTATCACTGGGATCTTCCGCAATACCTTGAAGATAAAGGTGGCTGGCTAAACCGTGAAACGTCTTACAAATTCGCAGAATACGCAGAAGTGGTGAGTAAGTACTTTGGCGATAACATTGACGTATACACCACGCTCAATGAACCGTTTGTGTCTGCATTCCTAGGCTACCGTTGGGGCGAACATGCACCAGGTATCAAGGGTGAAAAAGAAGGCTACCTAGCATCTCACCACCTAATGCTGGCACACGGTTTGGCTATGCCGATCCTTCGTAACAATGCACCTCATGCTAAGCATGGTGTGGTATTCAACGCGACGCCAGCTTACCCGCTGACTCCACAAGACCAAGCGGCAGCAGACTACTGCGAAGCGGAAAATTATCACTGGTTCATCGACCCAGTATTGAAAGGCGAGTACCCGCAGTTAGTGGTTGAGCGCCAAGCGATGAACATGCCGATGATCCTTGAAGGTGACTTAGACATCATCAGTGCTCCGGTTGATTATATCGGCATCAACTACTACACACGCAATGTCGCTCGCTTCAATGAGAATGGCGACATTGAATCAGTAAAACAGACGGACGCTGAACACACTTACATTGGCTGGGAAATTAACCCACAAGGTCTAACCGATTTATTGGTAAGACTGGATGCGCGTTACGAAAACATGCCGCTTATCTACATCACAGAGAACGGTGCAGCGGGCAACGACGAACGTGTAAACGGACAAGTGATGGACGACCAACGAGTTCGTTATTTCCAAGGTCACATCGAAGCGGTTCACAACGCGGTTGAAGCGGGTGTGAAAGTCGATGGTTACTTCGCTTGGAGCCTGATGGATAACTTTGAGTGGGCATTCGGCTACTGCCAGCGTTTTGGTATTGTCCATGTTGATTACACCACCCAAGAAAGAACATTGAAACAGAGCGCAATTGCGTACCGAAATATGCTGTTAGAGCGCGCTGAGGAGAACAGATAATGGCTAAAGTAGAATTTAAGAACATCAAAAAATCATTCGGTGATGTTGAAGTCGTCAAAGAGTTTGATTTTACGGTTGAAGACGGTGAGTTCGTGGTTTTCCTTGGCCCATCTGGCTGTGGTAAATCGACAACGCTACGCATGTTAGCTGGCCTTGAAAGTATCAGTTCTGGTGACATTGTGGTTGGCGGCAAGTTGATGAATAAAGTCGACGCGAAAGACCGTGACTTGGCGATGGTATTCCAAAGTTACGCTCTGTACCCGCACATGACGGTTTACGAGAACATCGCGTTTGCTCTGAAACTGAAAGGCATGCCAAAAGCAGAAATCGACGTAGAAGTGCTAAAAGCAGCGAAAATGCTAGAGCTTGACCCGCTACTGAACCGTAAGCCAAAAGAGCTTTCTGGTGGTCAACGTCAACGTGTGGCAATGGGCCGTGCGATGGTTCGTACGCCTAAGGTTTTCTTGTTTGATGAGCCGTTATCTAACCTAGATGCAAAACTTCGTGGCGTGATGCGTGAAGAGATCAAACATCTACATCGTGAACTTAAAACCACCACGATCTACGTAACCCACGATCAGATCGAAGCGATGACACTGGCGGATCGCATCGTGATCCTGAAAGACGGTTATGTTGCTCAAGTTGGTACTCCGACCGAGGTGTTCCAGCGTCCTGCAAACAAGTTTGTCGCGCAATTCATTGGTAACCCGTCAATGAACATGTTGGAAGCAAAACTGATTGAAAAAGAAGGCGAGTACTTCGTTGAAATCGGTGATGTTCATATTCCACTGCCTGAGCGCTTTAAGTCTCTGGCATCTAAGAACCTAGCGCTGCATTTTGGTGTTCGTCCAACAGACATTCACCTACGTGCCGAGCAAGTTGACCACGACCGCGTGCTGCCATTCCCTGTGAAAATCAAAGACAAGGAATTACTAGGCGCGAGCATTCTTCTGAAAACAGAAATTGGCGGTCAACCGCTGATGGTTGAAACCCAAGCGGCTGAAGTGGATGTAAAAGATCTGACGCTTTACTTGGATTTGGATGCTTTCCACTTGTTCGATGCTCTGAGTGAGAACTCGCTAGCGAGCTAGCCAATCAATTTAAATCAGTCATTGAGCTGACACCAACCAACTTACGACAAATTGTTTTGGCTCCTCCTGATTTGGGAGGGGCTAGGGATAGTGATGATGAAATTCGGATATTTTGACGATAAAAACAAAGAATACGTAGCAACCACACCGTGCACGCCGATCAAATGGTGTAACTATGTGGGCACATTAGATTTCGGTGGCATTGTAGATAGCAACGGCGGCGTGTTGTTGTGTAAAGGCGATCCGGCGCTAAACCGTATCACTAAGTACATTGCTCAACTGCCAAACTCAGATTTTAAAGGTTCGACCATGTACCTCAAGGTACGTGACGAAGCGGGAAACGTAGAGGTGTTCTCACCTTTCTACACGCCAACCTTGAAGCCGTTAGATAAGTTCGAAAACCACACCGGTTTGTCATACACCACCATCATTGCAGAAGCCTTTGGTGTGCGTTGTGAAGCAACGTTCTTCGTACCAAAAGCTGACCAAGTACTGCTACAAGACATCAAAGTGACCAACATTTCAGACAAAGCACTGCACGTTGATGTGGTGCCTGTGTACGAATTTACACACTTCGATGCGCTTAAACAGCTACTCAATGCGGACTGGGTTCCACAAACCATGACGCTAAAAGCACACCAGCAAGAGTCGGGTCATACCGTGCTTGAGCAGTATGCCTTCATGAAGCGTGACTACGCGGTGAACCTGATGACAGCGGATCGCCCTGCGACGTCTTTTGATGGTGATCGCCAATCGTTCCTAGGTAATTTGGGCTACGGTACATGGGCAGCGCCAGAAGCACTAAACAATGATGAATTAGGCAACACCGAGTGTTTGCGTGGCGACAACATTGGCGCACTGAACTTGCGTCTAGGTTGGTTATCTCCAGAGCAGACCGAACGTACGATTGTACAAATCGCGCAAGAACAAAGCCTAGAAGCTGCACTTCCTCTGCTGGCTAAATATCGTGACCATCAAGTGGTTGATTCAGCTTTCGCTGAACTGGCTGAACATTGGGATGGTTACCTGCAAGCGGTTCAGGTTGAAACGCCAGATCCTGCGATGAACTCGATGTTGAACGTACATAACCCACGTCAGTGTCACACAACCAAAAACTGGTCTCGTTACCTGTCTCTTTACCAGCTTGGTTATGGGGCTCGAGGTATCGGTTTCCGTGACTCTTCGCAAGATACGTTGGGCGTGATTACTCACATGCCAGAAGAGGCGCGTGAGTTCATTGAGCGTCTATTGTCTGTTCAGAACACTAACGGTTCTGCGATGCACCAGTTCTTCCCATCAACGATGGAAGCGAACGCGGGTGACTCTCGTGAAGAGGAAGATCGCCCTGACTATTACGGCGATGATCACCTGTGGATCATCTACGCGGTGACGCAATATGTGAAAGAAACGGGTAATGCAGACTTCTTGAATAAAGAGATCCCGTTCTATCAAAAAGACAAAGCGGGCAACCCAGTTGAAACGGGAACGGTTTGGAACCACCTGTGCCGCGCGATTGAATTTACCTACACCAATACTGGTGAGCACGGCCTACCGTTACTAGGTTTTGCTGACTGGAATGACACGGTGAACCTGCCAACCGGTGCTGAGTCGATGATGGTGGCGAACATGTACGGCAAAGCATTGCTCGACATGTTGGACTTGTGTGAGCTGCGTGGTGAAGCGCAACTGACGGCTAAGTTTAAAGATCAGTACCAACAGATGCAGAGCACAGTCAATGAATGTGGCTGGGATGGCGAATGGTTTGTTCGTTACTTTGATGAGCAGGGTTTGCCGATTGGTTCTCACAAGAACGAGCAAGGGCAGATCTACACCAACGGTCAAAGCTGGCCTGTAATCTCTGGTTTCGCAACACAAGAACGTGCAACGCAAGCACTAGATTCGGTTTACAACAAACTAAACACCACAAATGGCATCAAGCTTTCAACTCCGGGTTACAACGGCTTTGATCCTCAGCTAGGCGGAGTTTCAACTTACCCACCAGGTGCAAAAGAGAACGGCGGTATCTTTTTGCATTCAAACCCATGGGTGATGATCGCAGAAGCGAAAATGGGCAACGGTGAGCGTGCTTATGAGTACTACCGTCAAATCAACCCAGCTTCTAAGAACGATGACATCGATACCTTCGAATCTGAACCTTACTGCTACCCACAAAACATTCTGGGTGACGAGCACAAACAGTTCGGTTTAGGGCGTAATGCGTGGCTTTCTGGTACTTCATCTTGGACATACGTGGCGGGTACGCAGTGGATTCTGGGTGTTCGTCCTGAAGTGGATGGCTTGCTGGTGGACCCATGTATTCCGGCTGAGTGGCCTGAGTTCAAAGTACGTCGTCAGTTCCGTGGTGCGACTTATCATATTCATGTCACTAACCCGAATAACGTGTATAAAGGTGTGGTTGAAATGAAGGTAAATGGTGACCTGATTTCAGGTAATAAAGCGCCAGTATTTACCTCTGGTGAGCACACCATCGAGGTAATTTTAGGTTAACAAAGAGAAGGGCGCTTTATGCGCCCTTTATTGCTTCTTTAGTTTGGTTCTTTCGTTGCAGTTGTTTCGTTAGCAATGCGTTCTCTGGGGGCTGATTTCGCATTCAGCGGCTGTCTTACTTTGCTTGCCTTAGTTGGGTTGATAGCTGGCGTGACATCGCCAAGTAAAGGTTTGAGATTGGTTCGGGCTAAGCGTCAATAAGCCAATCTGGTTATTGAATGCGTCGGCTGGGCAAGTCATTGGTTCTATTGCAATACTTTGCTCGCTCGTTGGCGTGTAAAGCTGAACGAATGGGTAGCTTGCATCTTGTTGATAGCGAATAGCGGCAGACGAATCTGAGCGTGTAAACGCAAGTTGGTTGGTTGTCTTGGAATCAAATTCAAAGCAGTGATTTAAGCTTTGATTGGTGAGTGAATCACCCAAAGACAAACAGTCAAAAGCCAGTTTTTCACCATTGGGTAGGTCGTTTTCGTGTATGACCTCAGAGCAAGGCGACATAGCGAGTCCACATTGTGCTAGCTCAGTACCGAGTGAAAAATAAGGGTGCCAAGCATCTCCGAATGGGAAGGCGGAATCACCCAAATTAGAGACGGTCGTTGAGGAAGTGAGTTTACCCGTGGTATCGATAGTGAAGGTCACTTCAAGGTTGAACGCAAACGGGAAAGCAGGATGCAAAGACGACGTTTGATACTGCAACGTCACACTGGCGGATTCTTCAGTGGCTACGCTGTTTGTGATTGAAAAAGGTTGGTTGTAGAGCAGGCCGTGTACGGCGTGATCAGACCAAGGAAAATTAGCTGGGAGTTGATGGTTTTGGTTATCGAAACTGTAACGACCTAAGTTTAAACGGTTTGGAAAAGGGAATAATTTAGCACTGCGGGAAAAGAACGGATGTTGGTTGATCAGTTCATCATAATTCTGATAACCACAAATAAAAGAGAATGGACTGTTATTTACGATATATTTATTAATAACAGCACCAAATCCATTGATTATTTGAAGTTCTATACCATGTTGGTGGTTTATTAATGTGACAGAGTCAATATTTCCAAATTTTTCATTTATAATTTTAAACATGTTGATGTCTCCATTTTTAAAAGATATTAACAAGAAGAAAAAAATATTCAATGGCGGTTTTAAAATGAATAATAAAATTCCATATACGAGCTACTCAGGAAATTCAGAGCACTTGTGTAAAAAAGGTGATGCAGTTGAATTTATTCAACCTTGGTACACGCCAATTTCGACCACGCCAGAAAATACCGGTATGGCAGTCGGCGGAATTGGTAACACATTTACACTCACACCAAACGGCAACACGCCGAACTTCAGCTTTATTCCGGGAATATTTGTCGATTGTTCAGAGCAAGTTGTTAATTTTAATGATTTTTATGCGTCAGTGATGAATGTGCCAACCATCGACACGCTGCAAGTTCTTAATGAACAAGAGCTAAGCGTTCACCTGAACTTCTATCCTGCTTTGTTTGATGGCAAAAAGATTGAAAGTAGAGAAATGTCGAATGCGATTAGTCTCATTCAAGCAGCATTAAAAAATGGTCGATTCTACCAAGAAAATAAAGCTAACTTTACAAAGTGGAACGTTGAATTTTCAAATAAGACTCAATTGTTGATTGAAGAAGATTCGGCTTCAACAATTTGTCAATTATATGTCGCCTTAGATTTCTTTAATGGTTTATTATCAAATGATACAACGAAGTTATTATCGCTTACCGCGGGTGATAATAATGATATAGATAGTGTTAATGGCAGAGATATAGAATATCAAGCTTTGTATCCATTGGCTGAATATAAATACAGCAGCTTCGAAGATGTTAATATAAAGCGTAAGGTAGTATCTCCGATCGTTAAAGAGAACAAACGCCTTTGTTCATTACCGATGCACTGGAATCACTTCGAATTAACCAATAATTCATCGCAAACGCGCGTGATTACGCTTGCTCAACCGCTACAAAACTTGATTGGCTCAACCTACCAAAAAGGCCGTGATGGTATTCAGGATTCGGCATGTACCTTGTCTCAAAATCCGATTGCTCAGCAGCATGAAGTGGTTAACTTAAAGGGTGAAAGCGGCAGCTTTACGGGTGTTCGGCTGTCGAGCCAATCGCCGTATCAGAGCGATATTGAAGGCGAGGTGGTGTTTGGTGTTCAAGCGGATAACCAGTTGACGGAATCTGGTAAGGTTTCGATTTCTGTGAAGCCAACGCTTTACACCTCTAAGAGTGCTCAGCAAACAGAGTTCGCACTGAAAACAGGCCGCACAAACACTGAGTTCCAGACCGGCATCTATACAGGGCGTGAAGCTCTGAGCGCATTGGTGGTGGTTCAGGTTGAATTGGAAGCGGGTGAGTCTGTTGATCTGCGTTTTGCGCAGGTCATGGCGCACAGCAAAGTCATGCTTAATGGCTGGTGTTCAGAGAAGGCTTACACGCAGTTTTACCCGCAAGCGAAGCCGGCTCTGCCGATGTTAGAAGACGTATTACCAGAGCTAGAAGTGATTGAGCAACAGATCGTCGAACAACAAACGGCTTTCCTAAAGCAAGCTCAAAGCAAGATATCGCAGCCAGAATCGGCATTGCGTTATGCGACGATGGCAATGAACTCATTGTCCTTCCTAGCCGAATCAACGGTATGGGATAAAGAAGATAAGTTCTTGGTGAAAGAGTGTGTCGACTACCCATTCTTTAACTCGCTGGATGTGTATTTCTACGGTTCATTCTCACTGCTTTATTTGCTGCCTGAGCTTGATGGCTGCGTGATGAAAGAATTCTCGAAAGCCATTTTGGCGGAAGACTTTACCGAGCGCCGCTACTGGGAATACGAAGCGACACCGAATGCTGAATTGATTGATGAAAAGTACCAAGGTGTGCGTGCCATTCGAGGTGCGGTTATTCACGATTTAGGTAGCCCATTCGACATCCAGCCAGACGCTTACAGTTGGCACAATGTTAAGGAATGGAAGGACTTAGCACCGAAATACATTCTGATGGTGTACCGCCATTATCAAAACACTCAAGATATCTCTGTGGTTAAAGAGTGCTGGCAAGCCGTAACTGAAAGCATCGATTTCTTATCGAACTTGATTGCTGAAGGCGATGATTTACCGCTAACCCGTGGCACAGACGATACCTTTGATAACCTTGCGTCTCACGGCATCTCTATTTACTGCGCGAGCCTTTGGGTGGCAGGTCTACAAGCGGCAAGCGAACTTGCAAAATTGATGAATGAAAGTGAGTTAGCCGCGGGCTACTTAACGCGTTCTAAAAAGGCGTTGGTAACAGTTGAGCAAAGCTTGTGGGATGAAAAAGAGGGTTACTACCACTTCTTCGTGACGCCAGTTCAAGCCAAGCATCTAACCGGTGCGGGCTACCAAGAACTGGAAACCTTAGGCCTGACTTTGACGGGTGATACGATTGCTGACAAGAACACGCTCAATGCCTATTTAAATGAAACGGATACCTCCATCAACATCAGTAAAGTATCTCAAAGAGTCTCTAAGAAACGCTTGCTGAGTGAAACGGCGCCTCAAGCCTTTACACAAGAATACTTAGATTTAGTGCCAGATTCCGACAACAGCTTTGGCGATGCTTTGTTAGCTGATAGCTATCTAAAGCTCATCGGTTTAGAAGGTATTTTCCCGCAACAGAACATCCAACGCGCATTGGACTATGTTTATAAGCATAACTTCGAAATTAACAGTCCGGAGTTGGGTGTTGCGAATATGACGTTAGCCGACGGTTCACCGCATGAAGCGTTCCAAGCACAAGACGTATGGATTGGTGTTCAGTTTAGTGTGGCAACAGCGTTGAACTTAGCGGGTAAATCGCAGCAAGCAGAAACATTGATGGATACCGTGTATACCGCACTCTATGACTATTCGAAAATTCCATTTGCAGCGCCAGAGGGGTTCAATTGCTCTGTGTCTGTCAATGAGAAAGATCTTATAAAAGCATTTAAATTGTCGCAAAATGATGCGAAAAGCTGGCTAAGTGTACTTAAATATCAAAACTGTGTGCTGTCTGACGGTCGTATCAACCCAACATTGACGAAAGATACTGATAATTTTGTTAAAATGTTGAGCGGTGAAATCCCGCTAGAAAAGCTGGCTGGCTTGCACAAATGGCTACTGAGTACTGGCTTGAAATACACGGCTGGTCGCTACTTTAGACCGGGGATGATCTTCGCCTACTTGTATTAACTTAATGACACGATTTTCAGCTAAAGCAGTGGTATGCAGGTTGGAACTGATGGGGAGCTTAAAGCTCCCCGAATGTCACTTGATTAGGGTATCGAGATGCGCACTAAAACAAAAAAAACAACAGTATACGATGTGGCAAGACTGGCTGGTGTTTCCCCCAGTACCGTGTCTCGCTTCCTTAATCGAACCACTTATGTGTCGGATGATAAAAGCCAAAACATTGAGCAAGCCATTAAAGACACGGGCTACAAACCTAACTTCCAAATGCAAGAAAACACCAACCGACGTTCGCTCACTATTGGTGTCTTGGTGCAACACCCTGATAGCCCTTACACCAGTCGTATCCTCAACGACATGGAAAAAACGCTGATCGCTCAAGGCTATTCATTAGTGATCGCAACAGGGCATTGGCAGAAAAAGCTAGAAATGCACGCGTTGGAGTATCTGGCGAAAAGTAACGTGGATGGAATGATCATCGTGACAGGAAGCATTACTCAGGAAGAGATTGCTAAGTATGCACAAGACATCCCTATCGTGATGGTTGGTTACGATTTTGTTGAGAATAATGTTCGCTCCATCAATATCGACAACGTGTTGGGTGGCTATATGGCAACCCTACATTTACTGCAACAAGGACATGTGAATATTGCTCACATCAAGGGGTTATCAAGCCAGCCTGATGCAGGAAATCGCTTTGAAGGCTATAAGAAAGCCCTTCAAGAGGCCGGTATTAAAGTAATGCCAAAACTGGTCAAGCAGGGCGATTTTAGTAGTGAATCTGGTTATGAGAAAACGGTAGAGTTGATTGAATCTAAGGTTCACTTCTCTGCTTTGTTTGCTGCTAATGACCAAACGGCTTACGGTGCGATTAAGGCATTGCATGATCACGGTTATAAAGTGCCAGAAGATGTGTCTGTGATTGGCTTTGATGACTTGCCTACGTCTAAGTATTTCACGCCAGCACTGACGACGCTGAGACAGCCGATTGAAGAGATTGGTGAAGTGTGTGCTCAGTCGATCTTGAACTTGTTATCTGGCGAGCGGCATGAAGCAAGGTTGCCCCCCATTGATTTAATCGTCAGAGAGTCGACCAAGTCATTGTATCGTTAATTTCAAGAAAAGCCTCAAGGTGTTGCGCCCGTGATGGTTCGTATTGATGTCAATACGAACCATGGTGCAGGAATGTCGCTGAGTAATGCTATCAATCTCACTGCTTATATTTACGCGTTCACATTGTTCAATATGGGGGGCACAATATGGGGCAGGTAATGTGATTACCGAGGGAGGTT
>NZ_JBFRKT010000067.1:0-19937 GCF_041469545.1 Vibrio sp. 10N.286.49.C3 | reverse complement strand
AATTACGCAACAAAGCCCCGCAACTTATCGAAGAGCATCTCATGAGTATCTATGGCCAAAGGAAGTTGACTGTCTTACAAAGGCAAAATTGTTGCACTTGAAGGCGGCTGAGTTACTGAAAAGCAGCAGCATTCCACAAGTCATAAAAGATGGTCAACTATCTGTAATTTACTTCAACCTAGCTAGTGTTCTGTTTGATCAGGGACACAGTGAGCTGGCGTGTGAGTACCAAGCTGCGTCGGTAGAATTGTATTTGGTTTATCATTCTTACAATTTGCCCCAGTTCATGGAGGTGATGCCACCGTTACAAGCGCTAGGGCTTAGCTTTACAAGGTTGATGCATTTCAATTCTACGGAATACAGTTCATTGTGCGAACGTATAGCTGTTATTGCCTCTGATTTTGGGGTAGATCCACTGTCGTTTATGAGCATTAATCCCACAGCAGATATTTCAGATCCCGAAGTTCAAATCACTTATATCGTAACCAAAACAATAGATAACCCAAACAAAGAAAATGTTACTGCGTTAGAAAAAAAAACAATTTGAGTTAATGAATAACCGACGTTTCTGTCAGAGTGACCCTGAAGCTGACTACTTAGCATCTTTGGCACAAAGAGCCTGCTCGGCGCTAGGGCGAATTCTGTTCTCAAAGGATGAACCTTTATATGCACTGCGGTATCTTGAAAACTGTAGTGCTTTACGCTTCTGTGAGAGTGCAAACAAGTATTGGCAAGTACCTACAGGAAAGTTTGGCCTCTCGCTTTGGAATGACTTACTTCAACTGGGCTCCAGTCATTACAATTTTAACGAACTAGCATTGATGCTTGAGCATCTTGGACAAGAAAATTTAAAACCTGCGATCCAAGCATGTTATGAACGAGCAGTAAAGCCATCCATATTGGAAGAACTAAGCCAATATACAACTCTTTACAATGAAGCAAAATATCCTCACGTACTCATGAGCGCTCTAAATGATAACGATCCCGTTGGTCATTTTCGCAAGCAAGCGGGATATTGCCTAGAAGACTTCCAGGAAGTGGAAAAGTTGATTTATCAACTTGAACCAAACTTTGAAGAATATAGAAATGGTGACTCCGTTATCGAAATTGCGCACTTCGAGAAGGCCTTGCGTACTCATCATGACTTGACTCTTGTAAGGATTGATATCGAATCAGGATTTGATGATGCTCTTATTCTGGTTGCAAAACTAGTCAATGGTGAGCTTGTCGTTACAGGGCATTCTGTTGAGATGCCTGAAGGATTGGTTAACCATATCGCTGACTTTATAAGAGGAAACACAGAAGCAGAGGAACATTGGGCTTTAGATTTTGTCGATTGGAATAAAATCCTACCTGATGACTGTAAACGCGTTGGTTTATTAACATCATTTTTTGCATCACAGATACCTTGGGCTGCCACTGGAACTAAGGATGAAGAGCTCTATACGTTGGTTGATGAAGTGAATTGGCTTCCAACTGTTCTTTATCTTTGTAACCATGTGACACACTTTAATAAGCGTAGTGGAACGAAGAGTATTAATGGTGGTGACACTCGTTTTCATAATGTAGCTAATGAGCATGCCTCAGGCCTAATGACAGATATTCGGAAAAATGACTTTGTTGGTGCGATTAGTAGCAGTGAAGTCTTATCCTACTATGGCCATTGCGTCCATGAGGTTCCCTACAGACCGTCTCTTAAAACGACGCATTTCGAATTGAACGATTTAGAACTCGTCAATCAAGTTGCTGGTATGGAACGAGTAGAATTCTGGGCTTGCCAGAGTGGTAGTAATATCCCATTAAGTGTTTTCTCTATCCCTGTAAACGAAGCATTTGGTTTTGATATGCGGATGATAGAGTGGGGGGCAGTGAGTTCAATAGGGTCATTGTGGGCGTTGCCCGATATAGTTACAGCACATATTAAATCTCATTATGACCAACTTGTGAATACTGGTACTTCGCCATCAAAAGCTCTACTTGCAGCTCAACGCTGGTGGGTTACTCAAGGAGCTAACGCTGAACTTAAGAAAATGAGAAAACTAGGATTGTCACCATACCTGAATAAATTGGGTTGTAATGAATCTATAGATGGAGTTTTGGGGCCAATGAAGACAAAAGAGTCACAAAATCAATATGAGTTGCAACACGCAGAGCGATTGTTCCTACATCCTTCTTCTTGGGCTGGTTTAAGATTTTGTGGTGTTGCTGATCAAACCAACCAAGCAGTTTGTAAAGAAAAAGTAGAACTTACTGATCGTGAAATCAGTCAACTAAAAAGCCAGTTAGCCAAACTAAAACTTAAGTCTGGATTTATAAATTATGCATAATGCCTTTGAAGATTTATTACCAATAAATGATTGGAGCATTGAAGGTCGAAAGCAGTATATCGAGCAAAACAGACTATGTATCGAGCTGGTATTGTATGAGGCTCTTGAGTTTTTCGATGAGCGAAAAGTGTCCCTCACATTCGGTAGCCAGGATAATGCAAAAGATCGGATTATCAGTATGTTTTTGTCCGATAGATTTAACGACGAGAAGCTTCCTAATGGCATACCTCGCAATATTAAGTTGTTCAGCCAAATCGATTATTGGTGCAAATTTAAATCAGGTAAGACTTTTTTTGGAGTACAGCAACTTATAGATGAAGATGTTGAATTAGCTAGTGATCTTCCAGTGTTATCTACCCTTGAGGCTGATCTAGATAAACTTTCACTCTGCCTTGCCATTTATAGTGAGTTGGTTGCAGCAAATATGATTTACTTTTGGCTTCAAGCAAACAGAAAGCTATTGGACGAGTTAGGTCGTGTAGGGCCTCAATTCGAACACGAAAATGCAGATCGCGTTGAAGAAACTCCAACCAAATACAAAGTTGATTCATCATTTAGATATCTATGTGTATTTCTCGATATCGAGTCACAAATCCCTGATTTTCAACTATACAAAAACAAATATCTAACGAAGGGGGAAAATAAACCACAGTATACTGCGAAGAAAAATGAGAAGGAGTCTCACCTCACAACGAGTGAAGTTAGATTGGTTGTGACAAAAATCATAGATTACTTTTATAGGGTTCACCGTGAAGAACCAAGCCCGTTATGTCAGGTATTACTCAAATCGGTAGGGGGCAAGAGTCTACTGGATCAATATAAAATCAAGAGCAAAGATTATCCAAATTTTGATGACCTAAGAGATAAACTTACTGCGTTAAAGTCCCCTCTAAAAGAAGGAAATCACATATGGCGTTAGATAAGCTTTCATTGGATGAGATGGTTCAAGGTCGGAACTGTAATACTGACGACTGGAAAGAACTCATTGAGGATCCAGAGCGAGAAAGGGTTTGGAGTGATGCGGTACAGCGTAGAGAAAACTTAGATAGGTTTTGTTACTTTGCGGTAAAATGGCCCCAATTTGTTACCCATTTCCAGCAAGCAAAGCGTTTTGTTAAGAAATCTATCAATTCTCCAAGAGTTTCCCTGATGAGAGAAGTTGAACCATGGGGTGAACTTGCATTGACCTTAAGCGACAAGGAAAAGGATCAGGCAGCACTTCTGGTTATTGTCGAGTGGGGAAGTCAGCAAATAATAGAGGTTCAGGGTGAGCAAACGGTGTCGTTCAACACTGAATCGCAGGTTCAAATACACTATAGGTACCAGGACTCAGAAGGTTGGATAACATCAGATCAGAGCTGGCAATTTATCCCAGATGAGGGAGCTGTAATGCTTACTTTTATAGATGGCGATGTGATAATTGATGACCTAGTTGAAAGTTTAAATAAAGCTAAATCAGTGTCTTATATAATTTTGTTGCCATCAGTGAATTAAAAAGCGAAAAAAAACATTTTCCTATGCGTATAGACGTACCAACACAAATAAAGGTATGTCTAAATGCAAAACATTGTATTCAAATTCCCACCACACAGTTCTAGTCTGTCTAGCTCAAATCCTGATTGTATCTGTCTTGTCGACAAAAAAATCTGGCGTGAACTGCCAGACTCTACCCGCCAAAAAGCAATCGATGTAGTAAGTGCGATTGCAAACGGTACTCCATGTACTTTGCTTGGAGGAAAAATCGTTAAATCTAATCCATCTCTGATTCGATTCAGAATCGGACGAAGCTTGCGTTTGATTCTATCGCAAGGGAATCACCACCAAGTTTTCAAATTGTTCCGACGCCAAGGTTATGAAAAGCACTTTAAGCACCTTTGATAAGCCGAGCTATTTACTCGTTATAGGTTGCGAAGTGCGTACTTGAGAAAGTTATAAACTTTTGTAGCCGTTTTTCAGAATCAGAAATATGGATCTTACCATGAGCAAAACTAAGAAATGCCTATTAGTTACTTTTGATTTTACCCAAAGAGGTAAAAGTGCGACCAGCTTTGCGGCGGGAGTATTGCTGTCTGCATGTAAGCAGCACAAACATTATGGTGATAAGTTTACAGCAAATCACTTGTCTATCGAAATGAACGAAAATAAAGTAGAAAACCCGCCTGTAAAACAAATTGCTAACGAAATCGACAATCAATATAAATTAGAAGAGTTACATGGTTTAGCTATCGGGTGTTACGTTTGGAATACTGATTTGATTGAGCCTTTGATTGAAGAGTGCAGAAAGAAAGGCTTTCAGGGCAATATCATATTAGGTGGGTATCAAATTCATCAAGATACTTGTGAGCAGCTATATCCTAGCGGTGATATCTACCTGCCTAGCTATGGAGAAATATCGCTACCAGAGGCCTTTTTGCAGGATAAACTTCTCCATAAGTTAACTCTGACGAGTAAGGTAAATTTTGGTTCACTTGATTCCCCGTACTTAAATGGTTCCATTGAGCTAGCCGAGAAGCAGCCGATGATTCATTGGGAGACTCAACGTGGCTGTTACTATTCCTGCTCATTCTGTGCTCATCGTGATGTTGCAAATAACAAGGTTTACGATTTCTCACGAGAAACCATCAAAAAAGAACTGCGGTTGTTTAAAGAAAAAAACGTTCAACGAATAAACGTGCTTGACCCGATATTTCGAAAAGGACGCAGATCTTACGAAATCTTGGAGTACGCAATAGAAATTGAATTGGAAGCAAAGCTCGTCTTTCAAGTGCGCTTTGAGGATATTAATGAACGCCTTTTAAACCTATTCTCAATGCTCAACACTCATCTAGAGTTCGGTCTACAGACTGCGATCAAAGCTGAATCAGTAGTGATTAATCGTCGTAACAACATTGACAAAGTATCTTCGACTATCGAATTGCTTCAGGACAAAAAGATGTCTTTTGAAGTCAGCCTAATCTACGGATTGCCAACGCAGACATTACACAGCTTTACTCAGAGTCTTCAATTCCTTCATGAGCGAAATGTAATGAATATCAAAGCATTTCCTCTAATGCTGCTGGAAGGAACGCAACTATCAGACGACAGAGAGACATATGGCATTAAAGAATGCCATATCGATGATTCAGGGATCCCACACGTTGTCCAAAGTGACAGCTTCACGAATGAAGAATGGAAAGCAATGAGAGAAATAGCTAAGAAACTAGCAGTTGAGGGGGGATCCGAATGTTTATCGTAATCGAAGGGCTTGACGGTAGTGGCAAGTCAACAGTATCAAAACACTTGGCAAAGAAGCTCAACGCAAAATTGTTAACTACACCAGGAGCGGACTTCAAAGATACACGTAAACAACTTGATGCAGTGTTTAGTAATAACTCCAAGGCAAGACAGTTGTTCTACATGGCAACAGTGCTCAACGTAGCTGATGAAGCTCAAAGTTTGATAACTTCTGGCAAAAACGTAGTGGTAGACCGTTACTGGTTGTCAACTCAGGTCTATCATTGCTGGATGAGCAATGGACAGCACTACACACTTCAGGAAGTAGAAAGTGAACTACTGACGCCAGATCTTACGGTTTTCCTTGATTTGCCAATGTATGAGAGGAACAAGAGAATTAACAATAGAAAGAATTGCACGATAGAGGATAGTAAGACATTGACCCTAACGGCGAATGAAGAGCTGCGTAATCTGTATCAGAAGATGAGTGATTCACAACCAGTAGGACAGTGGTTTCAAGTAGATGCGCGACAGGATGTTGAATCTATCATTGTTACGATAAAATCTAAGGTGAATGAATTAGGATTGTTAAAAGAGCATAGTATTGAAAACTTCAGCTAATGGACTGTATTGACCATTTTTACCATGCTACGCATGAATATTTCGATGGTTAAGTTGTCTTGCTCTTGCATTTCTTTCGTTGAGGAACTACTCACTTTTTTCTGTTAGATATATAAAGAAGAAAAACTTGAGTAGATTCTGGGAGATCAGATATAGGTGATTTAATCAACTCGATAGGTTCATGCGCAGCATGGGAATGAACCTAAAAAGGTTGAAAAGTATATAATAAACATGCACTTGCATGTGGACGGCTCGTCATGATAACCTGTATGCACATACAGTTTCGAATCATTATAATAATTACAGAGATTCAATCATGAACATAATGAAAAAGTTTAAAGCAGAGAATACCGCTCCTCATTTTACGGTGAATGAACCAAATCTTATTGAAAGTATTGATATGTACTTTCTTTATGGTGTATCAATCAATGATGCACTTAAGAAGTTTCCACATGCACTTTTGGTCGAGCCAGAATGCTCTCTGCCTGAAGCCGTAAATTACTATCGATATCATAAAAAAGTGAACGGAATGATCTTGGCTAGCCAGGACAATCTGTCCGATGCAGTCGCTCTTCAAGCTAATACGGCAAAAAATGATGTTATCTGTTTCGAAACAGGGGAAGTGTTCTCATTTAAAAATAGCCTGAAGATGCATGCTCGTCTATTTGCTACCACAGGCAAATCAGTTCATAAAGAAGCAATGAACATGTATTTACAAGCTATTGTGGGTATTAGCTCGTCAAAAAAAAGTATGATTAAGAAGCTAACAGAATATGGGTTGACTGACGATCAAGCAAGGTTAGCATCCAATAGTAAAAACTCTAAACTTAACAGGGTAGTTAACCAAAACCTTTTCTTGAATAACGGCGTTGACATACCCAACATAATGAATGTTTCAAGTATTGCAGATGTGTCCCATGCCATACCTTTTGCGATAAAAGCGATGACTGGAGCTGGCAAAAACGCACTTCTAACTGACCCTATATTGCGAAATGCTATCGAGGAAGGCAAGAAGGTTTCGTTCATATCTTCCCGCGTAGTTATCATCAACAAAAACAACAAAACTCATGAAGGTTCAGGGCAAGGTTTTGTGAGTTACGAAGCTGGCCCTGCTGCTGTTGAACGATATGCAGATGCCTTTTCTGTATGTATTAATTCACTAAGTCATCCCGTTTATCTTGAAAAGGTTCTATCAAGTGAGATTGTAGTTATTGACGAAATAGAGTCTTGTCTTCGCAATATCATGATTGATAATAAGCACTCGAAATCAAAGATAAATCTAACTAAAAATCAGCGTCAGCAAATTCTTGAAGATCTAATTCAAGTCATTAAAAATGCTCCTCAAATCATTGTCGCTGATGCTGACATTTCGCCAATTACGGCTCGTTTCCTATATGCAGTTCGTCCCGAAATTGTTATCTATAATATGTCACAAGATTACAGTTTCATCACTGCCAGTGTTGCTGAAAAGGCTTTTGTTATGGAAGAGGCTAAGGTGGCAATATCGACTGAGTATAATGTCGTGGTTATGTTTGACCAACTACGCGACCTTAACGCATTTTTAAAGGGGCTCAAGCTTGATGATGAAAGCGCACTTGATGAAGGTATATTGGTTTTAAGTGGTGATACCAGTGGTAGAGCTGCACAACAAGAGTTCTTAGCAGATCCAGACACAATATTAAAATCTGGCAAGTATCGTGCAATTCTATGTTCACCAACTCTAGGACGTGGTTATTCAATTACTCATCACTATACGAACAAAATTTTTGTAATTGCAAATGGAACTCTGGATCCAGCAGCTATGGTTCAGTTTCCTCGAAGGTTCAGGACTGCTACCGAATTTGTTTATGGTGTTAGCACCGATTTTACCATTCCAGCCGATTACATGACCAAGGCTGTTTCTGATGACATAACGGGTTTTGAGCGTCTACAAGCCGAATATAAGACTGAACATGAATTACTGGTTAGCAATATCAGTATCACGCTACCACTAACTTTGGAGGCTCTAAAATTCATTATGGTTGAACACGGTGCCTTGGATTCAACTGAAGAAGAAAAGAATGAAGACCGCAAGAACAATATCAATGACCAGAAGATGAGCACTAAAGAACTTAACGAACTAACCATGAATGCTGTCGAGCTTGATAATGATGCGAAAGCGAAGGAGTTAGATCGTAAAAAGGGTAAAACTAGAGCTGAAATAGCGTCGCTGAGAAAATTTAAAATCCAGAAAAAAACTGGCGTCAAAGCTATTACAAAAAAGGAGATCGACTTCTGTAAAAAATTCGAACCTACCATGTATAAATTATTAACCGATTCAACATCTAGCATGGAAGCCCATCACTTGATAAAGGCATTCAGTATTGCGTCATCAAAACAAAATCTGGCTACTGCGGAAATTACCATCAATAATGTGTCAGCAACGAAAATTACAAGCATTCTGCTGGACACGATGGATGTGGATACAGTTAATAATCCACTACCTGCGAAGCTGAGGCTTACCAAGAGTATGAGTCAGTCAGCGTCACTAAAAGTGTGCAGAGGGCTACTGAAGGTCGCAGGGTTTGAAGAGAGACGTGTGAAGCGAGTAGTGAATGGTAAGTCAGTAAATATGTATGTTTTCATTTTGTCACCTTATATAAAAACAATACTGAGTTACTCGTTATAGTTGTTTAAATATTGACGCATTGATATACTGTATAAATGTACAGTTGTGAAAATTATAACTATTAAGGTCACAATATGGATTTACGTCAAAAATTACTAGGTAAAACAGAACTGAATGCTGTCGAGATAAGTTCAGTACTTTTAGAGTTAGGCTACGCAAATAGATTCAATCATCCTTGTGCCAAAACCTTGTCACAGATGACCAATGTTAGTTATCGGCATGCAAGTCGAATGATTAAGGAGCACGGTGTAGCTGGTGTTTATTATTCGAATCTATTGTTTCAGCTTGGTATTAAACAACCAGAATACCTCGTACATTAAAACTGATTGTGAGATCAAAGTAGTAGCTCACCCAAAGCTCCGCTTTGAAGACTGTCGACAGGTTCATGAGCACAGCTCATGGGCACTTGTTCTTTGTGATAGATGATTTAGTCGCGATTTAGTTCAAATTAGATATGTGATATTTTTGTGATCTGCATCTCAATAGTGAAAGTCTACCAAACTGCCGACTGATTAATGAAAGAAAACTCTCAAACAAGCTAACTGATTGAGCTAGAAGTATAAGTCAATAATAAACCTAAAACTTGGCAGTATTATATTTTATAATAACACTTAAGCTTATGATTTAAAGAGAAAATATCCATTAGTCTTAATTGAAAACTCAGTCATGTTCAGTATTATTTACTACGACGGAAGAGGAAGGCTCCTCTACCACTAATAAATTTAAGGTAAATAATATGAAGAAACAAAAACTCACATTAGTTAGAGGTATTCCTGGCTCAGGAAAAACAACAATGGCTTCCAAACTCGATGCCCATTTGGTGGAGGCTGATATGTTTTTTGTAGATAAAGATGGTAACTACAACTATTGTTCACAGTACATTAAAGACGCTCATGCTTGGTGTCAGCTTGAGATGAAACGACTTCTAAGGTCTGGTCATGATGTTGTCGTAGCCAATACATTTATTAGATGCTGGGAGGTTCAGGGCTATATAGAAGCTGCGCAGAGCCTTAATCTTGAGTTGGATGTTGAGGTCATTGAAGCTGAAGGGAAATATCAAAACATACACGGTGTTCCAGACAGGACTGTTGAGCGAATGAAGAATCAATATGAATCATTTGCACTAAATCCAGACCAGAGCTCACAAATAATAACATCTCTATAGGGATATAAGTGTATGCCTATAAAAGATATTGATTTTTTCTACAGAAAACATATTCGTGCAGCTAGAAAGGTAGCAAAAGGTTTGTCAGGCCTTGAGAGAGGGAAGGCAATTTATGTTTATTTTGAAAATGAAACACAGCACCCGCATGCGCGATATACATACGATCGAGAATTGATTAATCGTCGCTCTGACCATCAGTTTCCAATTGATTTGATGAAAAAAATGAGTTTATTAACTGCTGAAAATGATGGGTTTGATTTAGATAACAAAACTAACAACCCCAAATAAAAAATCATAAATACGATTACGTGGATAAGTGTAAAAAGGGAAACTCTAATGCATACAATCCATGAAAAGAGGCACCGTTGACTGATACAGTGGTGCTTTCTGGCAATCAAATACTTCAGACTTAGTCGATATGTTTTTTACAACAAAAACACACCTGAGATTCTCTATGGTGCGAACCGTTAGAGTAGACCTTAGCCATCCTGCGTAATTGGTATCAGTTAGCGCATCAATATTGTAAAACCAAACCCATTTAGCGTTGGATTCTTCTTCAACTGCATGGGTTAGGAAAGACCCCTCTCGGTACGTTGCATGCATTTGGCGTAAATCTATTTCTACTATTTCAACACCTAAACAACGGTTTACAGCATTTATTTGTTCTCTGTTGAGCTGAAGTTGTTCATCATCTAAAGCTAATAACCTCAGTACTTGTAGATCCCATATCCCATGAACAAGTTTCTCCATGGATCCTGTTAATTGTGTGTTAAAAGATAACTTTAATTCACTTAGTCTGACTGAGGGCACAATCTTGAACCTTTAGATGCGTAAAACCTACACTTATTGAAATAATCACTTAAAGAAAAGCTTACTTTTAAGAGTCTTAATGTGTCGATTCCTATTTGAACATTTATCATCAAGGGCGTGTCAAAGCAGCACAGGGCACTTTGTACCAAATATACAGAATAGTACAAAGTGCGCATGATGTTAACTGGTCTAATTCACCCCAAGCGCTTTATATACCGCATCAATAGGATCACTATAGAAGCTCACTTGGAATTTGGTAAAAGTCTCTGCTGGCACGGTAGGGATGTCTGAAGCAGATGCCATTGGAATCAATATCTTTGTTGCGCCCGCCTCAAGAGCAACTTGCATAGAACCAGCTAAATCTTGCACTGTGTTTAGCACACCGCCAAGTGTCATCGACCCTAGTACAACCATTGATTCTTGCATAGGCTTATTCAGCAAAGCTGAACAGCTAGCGATTAGCGAGGCAAGGCTTGAACTGTGAGAATTACCCGACATTTGTAAGTCCACGAAGTGCAGGTGGAACTCATGTTCTGAGAACTGGCTATTTGCAGCAATGCGTGACAAGTTGCCTTTAAAATACTCAAACCCGATCTTCACTTGTTCTTTTGCTTCAGTATCGGAGCTGAGGCCTGAGGTCGTAAGCTTGCCATTTCCTGCTGTCTTTTGTGTTTCTACGCGGAACACACCGAGTTTGCCGCTATGACCAGGACTAACAAAGTGAATCACCCCTGGATTTGGAATACCTGGTGCAATTAGCTGAGAACCGCCTTGTTCTGGTACGTTAACGAAAAACTCTTCAAGACTGTCATTATCGATATAAGAGAAGTTCACATCGAAGAATTCCATACCGCCGATTTTTTTCAACTGCTCTTTGACACGGCGACGAACTTCTAATGCGTATGTTAAGCAAGTGCGAACATCTTCCTTGGTATATTCACCGTGTGGAACGAGCAGTTTCAGTAACCCCGAAGTTGTGCGACGAACACCAATGACATCACGTTGGTTGAGGTTGTTGCCCAACTTAAAGAACTTATCTATAGCGTCAGAGAACGTCTGCTTACGCATTTCACGCATGTACTCGGCTAGATAGTCTGTAATCAACCCAAAACGGTTTGTGAAGAACTCAGGGCGCATCTTAGGTATTTCCCACCCTGGGATATAGGCGTGGAAACGGTCAAAGAAAGCAGCATCGATCATCTCTTGAGGGAACGGAGCGAGTAGGTGGCTTGTTTTTACGAGAGTTTCTACGCTTTGGTCTATGTTACCGACGAAAACCATAGAAGCTTTAGCTTCAATGGAGTCACGACCTCGGCTAAAAGAACCTGAAGCCATGTAGTCCTTCATTATTTGCACGCCGTCTTTGTCTTTAAAACGAATACCAGCAACTTCATCGAACGCCACAATATCCCACATGCCTACAAGCCCTACTTGGCGTGAAGACATATTGTAGAAAAGGTTAGCAACAGTTGTTTGACCACCAGAGACGAGCAAAGAGTTCGGAGAACATTCTTTGTATACGTGTGATTTACCTGTACCACGAGGGCCAAGCTCGCAGACGTTATAGTTATTTTCTACGAACGGGATCATGCGGGCCAAGATATGCCATTTAGCCCGTTGCTCAAGATTTGTAGGCTCCATGCCGATCGAGCGCAATAGCAAATCTAGCCACTGATCCATCGAGAAGTTTCGACGAGCATTAAAGACTTCGTCCATATTCATCGATGGCATTTGAATTGCTTTAAGACCAAGCACAGAGAATGGTGACGTCTTTTGTCCTTCTTCAAAGAAATAGCTTAGCGTAACGATACACCAGATACCGCCAGTAAGTAGTTTCTCGTTCTCTTTCACCATGCTGGCTGGGATCACAGCATCTTTGATACCTAGATTTGATAAGCTTGCTTCATAGACGTCTTTCTTTTGGTTGAGCTTAACCGATATCTTATCAATGACTTTATGTGTACCGCGCTCACGTATGAGCGATTTAACCTTTTCAGCTTCATCAGGTCGAACGTAGTTATCCGTTAAGATTTTCTTAACACGTCCCATTCCTGCTTCGATAAGGTCGTCATCGGTTGCCGAGCAGTACATACCAAGTAGATATTCAAGGACATAAACAGGGACATTTGCCCCTTCTTTAAGCTGTTTCGTTAAGTCTTTGCGAACAACGCGTCCTTTGAACTCAGTGGTCATGAGATCGTCTAAGTCGACATCTCGAACATCTTTAATTTCTTGTGCGATGACCTCTTCCTGAGAAAGGGGACTTTCATCAGGTTGTGGGGATGTGCCATTTTCTTCATTGTCAAAATGATGGTAGTGATGAACTTCCGTTGCTTTACTATCGTTGTTATCGTCAATCATGAATAGGTTCCGTTAAAAAAGATCATCAAAATCGTCTTGGATTGCTAAGTCGATTGTTACCGAATGAGTTGCGTAGCGATCACCTTGCTCACTATCCCACATGATCAGTTTATATGGGGTAGTTCGATCGAAGTTGCTGCCGTTTAGCGTCAGTATCGCATTGCGCTTGCGTTCATCAGAATTTGAGGCTGAAGAGTCAAATAGTATCTGTGCTTTGTTTGAAACAACTGTGCCTTCAGGGTCTTCTATCCAAATGTTTAGGTTACGCTCTTTAAATTGATCGCCAACGGCGTTGGTTTGTAAGAACTCAATTTTCTCACTAAGTGTAACAATACGAAGCCCATTACTCAGTGGCACTACACCAACTTTTTGTTTTGCGGTCGTCTTTTGTTTGGTCGTTTTCAAGTGTTCAATGCGAAGGACTGGAACACAAATCTCTTGAGGCATGATCCCACCATGAATGAACTTAGCACCACCCACAAAGTTAAAGCGGTTTGAGCCTCGAGGAACAATAAACTCGGCTTGGTCACCATTTGCAGACAACTTAGCCGTTACGGCCATATCGCCTTTCCAGTAGAAGCTGTCTTTTGGAAGCTGTTGACCGATAAGGTAACGCTTTTTAGCCTCTACCGTCCCACTTGGTTTAACGGATAGCGCAGTTTTATCTGACTCAACGACATCGCTCGATTTAAATAAGAAACCGTGATCAGCCGTGACCAAGATTCTGTTACCGTTTAATTTGTTGATGATGCGCTCGACAAGTAATCTGACTTGCTCGATACCATCGGCACAGGCATCAAAGGTCTGATTCTCTGTTGTCGCTTTATCACCAATGGCATCTATTTGATCATGGTAAATGTACACGACACGAGCATCAGCTACCGCTTTACGACCTTCTTCGTTTGTCCAATTGAGAACATCAGAAGCTTTTACTGCCATACCTTGGTATTTTTCTAGTACAGCGTGTCGGTTGTCCAAACCATGAACACTTAGGCCATCAGCTTTGTATTTAACATCTTTTCCGATGTGAGCAGTCAGCTCTTTGTGAGGTAGTAAAGATGCCATTCCAAGCTGAGTATAGCTAGGCACGACACCAAGCTGTGATTTGATAACAGACTTAAAGCGTTTTTCCTTATTTATTTGCTCATGTATATCATGTGCGACTTCATAACGAAGGGCGTCACTTATAATTACAAATACGCGCTTTATCTGACTCGATTGGAAGATGCGTTCTACTTCATTGTTGTAGAAGTCATATTGGTTCAAGACGCCATTGATTTTCCATGTGTCTAATAAGTTTTCATCGTCGACATGCTTGCCCCACGCAATGGCCAAATCATGCAAGTACCAATTTACGTACAAGTCTTCAATGTCTTCGACCAGCTTCAGTTTCTTTAGAATGTCTGAGCCTTGGTGAGCAACATGGTTTGCGTTCTCACAGAAGTTTCGATAAGCCGTATCGAAAAGGAAAAGTTCTTGCTCGTAAGCCCTGTAAAGATCTTTAGCTGAATTAAAATCAAAGCCATCAATATATTTAGACTTAAGAGAGTAGAACTGTTTCGCTGCTTTGATTGCCTTATACACGTTCGCGTATTTTGTATCCACAAACTCAGCTCTAACATGACACCAGTGAGTCGTGAGACGGTGTGATACAAGACTGTTCAGTTCTTCTGAGCTTAATGAAGCGATATGTTTTGCGAGTAAAATTGATAACTGTTTGTCTGCAAACTCAAATGTTTCAACGAGTCTTAGTTTTTCAGGTGATTCTATCAGACGCAATTTATCTGAGATTTCATAATCAGTTTCTATACGACGAGAAAGGCGATTATAGCCATCTTGACAACTGCGACCTTCACGTAATTGTACGACAAAACTTACAACTTGAGCACGACGGCCTGAATTCAAACCTACGCGTTCAGCGGTATATCCTGCTTCAAGCTGCTCTTGAGTAGGCATTGGTAGTAGATGTGTAGTAAACCGTCCAACGACCTCGTCACTATTTGAACAACCGCTGTTGATAAGAGACTGATAGCATTCAGTAAAGAGAAGCTTTACTGCTAGTTCTTGAATCGTTGGTTTCAGGTGGCAGGAGTCACCTGTTGCTTCAACAATATATCCAAGTTCTTCGTAAGCAAACTTCCAGAACGCTTCATTCAAATTGAACTTATCAAGTTCTGCCAAAAGTTCTTCGGTATCAAAATCGACGGATAGTTGTACTAGAAGGGTTTGTAAAATGGTAACAAACGTTGGTGTTTCTATCTTTAATGCAGCTGCAATTAGGGCTAGCTCTAGCTCTCGTTCTGTAGCAGAAGGTGGAAGAATTTTCTTTAATCGTGCTACGCGCTGCTTGCTACCAAAGAATGCTTTATATTTAGTAATGACAGGGCGAAACTCCATGTTCATACCGATTTCATTCAGAATCATGGAGCTGCTATCTGCATAAAACTCTTGTGCGTAAAGCCTGATGTCGTATAGCCAATCACGGGTTGGATCATTAGGAGTCGTGTTGCTGTATAGAAGGAAAGCCGTTTCAGGTTCCATTAGCTCAATACGATGCTTTACTTCCAAGTGGGACAAAGTATCAAGGTAGATAACTTGAGTCCTTTCGTAAGACGTATCAAGAGATAGCGATTCAATGAGATCGTTAAACTCGTTGTCAGTATCCTGCCAAAAGACAAGTCTACTTTTTTCAAATTTGGCTAATAGCCCACTAGTGATCTGATCAATATTCATCGTTGTTTTACTTCGCCTGAGTGTGGCTGTTTAAAAGTGGTAACTAATTAATAGCTTATCACTTTTTAGAGTAAAAATCGCTGATGACTCGATGATGAAAGATGCCAGTGTCCCGATACTATGTATAAGTATTTATTGGACTCATTATTTAACCCTAACTACGAAAACCAAGCTTTGTCATACTTTCTAAACTCAATGCCTCTATGGTTTTGATAGCTGCTTTTTGGGCGGAATTCATTTGACCGCCGAAGATTTTGTAGAAAAAAGAGCTATTAGACTTGAACTCAGATAGTGCTTGTTCAAGCTTAGGAACAAATTTATTAACTACATTATGTACATCTGTATGCTTAAGTCGGATTTCGCTTAAGTGTTGGCTGGCTTCTGGCTTTAGAATATTGAATCTATCTAGTTCTTTTAAAAGTTTTTGTTTTTCGGTTTTGACATCGTCAGCTTTTTTATAAGAACTCTTTGTTGAAAAGTAGACTAAAGGTGCAGCTACTATCCCACCAAGTACCCAGAATCCACCTGCCATGCCTGCTGCAAGTGAGCCTCCTCCAAACCATGCCAGAGTAGCGTTGGTAGCGGCGATTCCTGACAAGGACGAAATAACAGTTCCAGTCGATGCGCTACCAATAATCGATACGATACCCCAAGCGCCAACTGCGGTACTTCCGCCAACTAATCCACCAAAGCCGTTTGTTAAAATAGAATGGTATTTGGTATTAAATTTTTGAACTTGTGTCAGTGGAGAGAAGGTTTGCTGTGTTGTTTTGAATTGACCCGTTGAGTTGGTTTTTAGTACTTTTTCGACTTTTTTCATTGTGAAGCTATAGCGATCTATCAAAGTACCAATACTATTTAGAATCTCATTGGTTTGTTCTTGCAGTTGTTCTAGTTCATAAAGTGCGGGAGTGTATAGCGCTTCATAGAGATCAGAATAGTGTTTTTTCTGAAGAGCAAGCACGTACGATCCTCCAAGGGAGGTCAAAGCACCTAGAGCACGACTAGCATTTTTTAAAAAACTTTTTGTTCCCGCTAATTCGACAAAAAAGACGTCTTCAAAACAACTATCTAGTGCATGGAAAGAGGCATTCTCAATTTGATTCGGTGACTTGTCACTGCAATCGACGAGGTTCATATAGGCAGTGATAGAGTTCTGTACAGATTTAAGCTCTGACGGGTAATTACGTGGTATAGATTCGGACATGAGGTACTTTGAAACTAGGGGGGGATATTGGTGTGAATAGTATCAATAATAAGAGTTTTTTGATATCTAGTTATTTTATTTCTACGGTGCTATTAGAATATGGTGTTAAGCATGCGTAGTGAAAAAGAGCAGCAGATAGGCTGCTCAAGATCATTATAAATCTTATTTTTCAATATCAACGATTTGATAGGTTTTAGCTCGTCCTTGACGGATGAGTAGTTCATGACTTTGAAAGTGCGACACTAATTTAGTAACGGCAGCCTTTCCTATGATTTCTACCAACACATGTAAACCTTTAAGGATATCAGCTTCCGATAGCGAGGCATGAATAGCATCATTCGTTTGTTTTGCCCTGAATAAATCAAGCAAATCAAAATAGAAAAATGCGAGTGTTTCTGAGCCACAGAATGCAGGATGAATGTTAGCCATGCTGTCAGCATCATCGTTATGAGAGTTTTCTTGTAGACCCTCAGAAGCACTTAATGCGAGATTCTCTTCTGATAGGCTTTCTGTGTTCGGAGTAGGCGAATCCGCATCTGATTTAATGTCTATAGCAGTGTCAGTGTCTGCTGAATTTGATTCTGTCTCTCCAACGGCACCCAAAGCAGAAGACAAAGAATCCATTGGCGTAATTGACTTCGCTGGCGTAAGTACTTTTACTTTGGTTTTGCTGCTAGGGAAACCATTCAGTATTTCTTCGTTGCCAGCTAAGTTAGGGGAATCATGGCGTGAGATGTATTGAGGACACCAATTAGCTACCAAATTCTCTTTTACTCCATTAAACGTCCCGCCCTCTAAGCCAGAACAAACTGCGACAACTGCTTCAGATAAGAAGTAGATATATTTATTGCGTTGCATTGCATTTTGACCACGGCCAAAACTTGCTTCAGGGTCGAATGGAGAGAGTAGGAGTAATTGACCAGTCTTTAAGTAGCTTCGCCATTGGCTATCACCACAAGCTTTAAACAAACTATCACCAAGAATCCCAATGGAATTATTACCGTTACTCATCGAACGATGCATAGCAATACTGTCGACGCCCTTTGCTGCTCCCGAAACAACTTGTAGACCATGTTGATTAATATTATCAACATAGGAAATCGTGGCTGATTCGTCCGTTGCACCACAATTACGAGAGCCAACAAAGCCGACACCTTTAAAGTTTAATAAGTCGATATTCCCTGTGCCAAATAAGATTGCAGGTGCCTTCTCTCTTAGTCCTTGCTTTATCTGTACTGGGTAGGTTTTATCTGCTCGACTTAGAATCCAAATACCTGCACTTTGCCATTTTTCTAGCGCTTGTGATAGGGCCATACCGCGTGACAATAATGATTGGAATCGGTCTTTTGTCATCTCCGAAACAGTCTTATCTAGACTTCTCATAAAGCCCGAAAGAGCATTTTTAGAGGCGAAATGTGTAGCTTCATCGCCAAACTCGACAAAGAAGGACTCGAGTCGATCATTGTCGAGTAAATCCTGAGGCTGAAATTGGTTTGCTGCCATCCAGTGAGCTAGATAACCGAATCCATTATCGGTCAACGGCTTACATGCAGTTCTATCGGAACGGTTGAAGTAATGCGTGAGCATTAGCATTGCTTTGGTATTTTCTGATAGTTCATTTTGCATAATTTGATTCATTCTATTGGTTGTTCTTTGTACTAGTTAGTGCGATAGGGACAACTCGTTGTACACCAGCTCTTCTCAATAATGCCCCGATTACAGTAAAAGTCCAACCTGAGTCGGCAGCATCATCTAAAAGCCAAACAGGATTGCTGTATATTTGGGTCGTATCCAAGTTAAATGCACCATCTAAGTTTTTGCTTTGATGATAACTATTTTCCATTTTCTTCTGTTCTGGACGTAACTCCACGACAGAAATAACATCCCTACAAGGAATGCTCATGGCGAACGCTAACTTGTGTGCAAAATCTTTCACCAATGTTGGATGCCTAAGTGATGGAACATAAGTTATCCATGTTGGTCGTTTTTCACAAGGTAAGCTATTTAACATTTTTACCATTGGTGCAATCAAGTCATCACTGAATACATCATTGAATTTTCCTTGCGCGACCATATCACCCCAACCGCCATCTCTCCAAGTCGAGAGAGTCCAGCCAGTATCGCACATTAGATTGGGGTTCTGACGAGGAAGGTTATAGATAGGAAAAGCGCTTCGCACGACATCGTTTGATGCTCCAAACAATTTTCTTGGTTTTAGCTCTATATAACGGTTGCGAAGAAAATCAGATGCTTTGTTGATGGACTCTTGCTGAACAGATTCTGTGAGCTTAGTTGAGGGTTTGCAATATTCGCACTTTCCACAAGCCTGGATGTCATTGTCATCTAGTTCAGAACCTAAAATTTGCATTAAGCAACGGTTTAGCGAACCATCAAAGTAGGCAAGTAGGCGCTGCCACTCCTCTTCTTTTAGATCATTTAATCTTTCTATTTTATCGTGAGGCAAACTATAGTCAGAGGCTGTTCGGCAATACAACGCGCCATCTTTCATGATAGGAGAAGGGAACTCCGACGTTAGAAACTTGATCGTATGAGTGAGCTTGCCTCTAGAGCAGTTCATATGCTTCTCTAACTCAGCTAGCTTAATCCCGTCATGGTTAGCAAGCAGATCTAGGAATGAGTCAATTTGTTCTTCTTTTGGGAAAGCATTTTTGATGAAATATTGCTGAATTCGAGCATCATCCTCGCCAACCATTAGTATACCAATAGCATTGTCAATTCCACGTCCCGCACGACCGACTTGCTGATAGTATTCGACTATATTGCCTGGAGCTTGAAAGTGAATAACAAACGCTATACCCGTTCAACTTGAAG
>NZ_JBFRKT010000065.1:0-1862 GCF_041469545.1 Vibrio sp. 10N.286.49.C3 | reverse complement strand
CCCGCGCTTATTCTGTTTGCATTGCGCCCACCCACTTATTGCTTCTTCATCGATCCAGAAAGTCAGAGAACCACGGTTAATGAGTGATTGGTTGTATTGCTTCCAGTTGGTTGTTTTGTAACAAGGTTTAGGCATAAGGCTACGAGAGAGAGTGGTGGTAGCTGATCAGATCGTAGGTTCTTGATTTAGTTCCATTGAATTACGCAACAAAGCCCACCAACGTCATCGTTATTGAAAACACCGACACGTAACTCATATTTTTTGGTTAAAAGGTATCCAACGATACCAATTATGGAAAACACACCAATACCAGCAAGTGGATGATAAAGGAAAATAGGTAAACTAAACACAACCGCAATAAAGAACGACCTTGTGATTTTACTTTTAATGTCATGCTCTTTAACGTAGATATTTTCTAACGTATTAAGCTTAAGAGGCTTTGGGCTCTTCCTTGTTACAATCGAATCAGACTCAAGCCAAATATTCTTTTTGCCACTTCCCATTGTTCCTCCTCCATAAAGCCAACCAACTTAAAATACGATAAACCTATCTTTAACAACACTTTACCAATCAATACTTGCAAGGTAAATAATTAATGCGATTAATTCCCATTATCACATCCGGTGTCGATTAATAATTTGATGGTGACTTTAACCTAGCCGAAAGGCATCGATAATAAAGAGAATGGCATTTTCGAAATCAGAGGAGATGTGACGACGAAAGAAACAGGAAAATAGCTAAATGATTAATAAGATTGTTATCGCTACCTTATTTGGGCCTCACTTGCCTTGAGAGAACCTCAAAGCGGTGTGCCTTTCAAGTGCAATCGCACAATTTACTTAATAAAGAGGCTTCGGGCTTATTCAACACTCAGGATTTAGTGTTGGCTAAGCAACACCTTAATCCTTATTTGTTAGGGAACTGACTTCATGTCTACGCAGCTAAATACGTTGTTATTATGGCGGTAACAACACCTACAACAATACCAGTAGCTAATGCAGTCAACCTGTCATTTCTACGAGTTCGATAGTTAGCTAAATACATACAACCTTTTGCTGATAAAGCAAACTTCTGTTCGCTTAACTTTTGCCCACTGCCCATTGCGGTAAACTCCCTGTCGCCATCAGAGGCTTTCTTCTCGGCGCTATGGCAAGCATAAAATTCTCGAGCAAGTAATTGTTCTTTCAGTTGAACTTGCTCTCTTTTTTCAAAATACTCATCATCTAATAAATCATTAGCTACCAGAAATGCAATAGGATAAAAATCTCGATGATCATTATGTTTTTTAGTAATCAATTTCGATAATTCAAACAGTGATACTTCACCGTTTTTATCTATCTCTTTCAATAGTCTAATTACTATATTACTCACAAGGTACCCCTAAAGTTCCCTAACGAATGACATGGATTCCCCCTTCCTAGGATCTGCCACACTTATGTGGTACTTAATTGCACCGGAGGCACCATGTCTGATTATTCTTATTTCTGCGGAATCGACCTAGCTAAAAACCACTTTAGTCCTCATGCCGTAGACCAAAATGGTAAGGTCATACTTCATAAGTCGGCAACTCGCTCTAAACTACTGACTAAAATAGAAAATATGCCACTGATGCGTAGATCCACATGATGACACAATCTTATCTTGGCCTCGTTCGCCTTAATAAAACCCCAAAGCGATGTGCCCTTCAAATGTAATTGTACAATTTACTTAATAAAGAGGCTTCGGTCTTGTTCAACACTCGGAATTTAGTGTTGTCTGCGCAACACCTTAATCCTTATTTGTTATGCCTTTCTTCCAAGTTCAGAATTTTGACCCAACTTACTGCTAAAAACGAACATACAACTAGGCTTTGTTGCGTAATT
>NZ_JBFRKT010000064.1:9856-23461 GCF_041469545.1 Vibrio sp. 10N.286.49.C3 | reverse complement strand
TCGAACCCTTCGGGCAGCGTTTGCTGGCCATTTCTACTACGTTATCGGCTTCTCATGTAGGCTAGCTACACATCAAAGCCTCTGCCTTGTAGAAATCCCCAGCAATTCGCTGCAAAAATCAGCTCGAAAGATCAACACGCCCTAGTAAAGGGCTAATTTAACGTGTGATTATGTGCGCTCTGCCAAGTATGCTTCGTAGTCTGGGATCTCAATGATCACTTCTTCTTCAAGCAGTGAAGAGTTAAACAGGAAGTTAGCGGTAGCGCGGTTGGTTGCTACAGGGATGTTCCAAACACTTGCGATACGAAGCAGTGCTTTTACGTCCGGGTCGTGTGGTACGGCATTTAATGGATCCCAGAAGAAAATCATCATATCGATCTTGCCTTCAGAGATAAGCGCACCAAGTTGTTGGTCACCGCCCATTGGGCCACTGATCATACTCTTAATCGCTAAGCCTGTTTCTTTACTGAGTAGAGAACCTGTCGTGCCCGTTGCATAAAGGAAGTGCTTTTGTAGTTTTTCTTTGTTCTCTTTGACCCATCTTAATAGCTCAGGTTTGAAATGGTCATGAGCGACCAAAGCGATGTTCTTATGCGTTGGCATAGTACGCGTCGTTTTTTGCATGGATGTTCCCTAAATGATTGATTCGTTTTTATTGTTTTGAGTTCTTTAGTCAATATAGCACTAAGGATTCACACTGAATACCGGGCGAAACTCAGAAGGTGACAATGAGTCAGCGATAATTTGATCTTTGAGTGTTGCGGGTGTCAGTGCCTCAATCATGGGTGCGCTATGTTTTTCATAAGGTTGACCACGCAAGTAATGGGTGGCTTGCTTTACCGACAAGCGACCTTGTTCAACCATTTTATCTGTTGGTGCAAAAAGCACCTTGTTACGAAGCAAACCGCGGTAGATTCCGTGACTTAAGTAACTTGAAATTAACCCAATCTCTTTGGTTTTACCCGCAGCTCTTAGTTCACTTATCGCAGCTTCAATCGCGACTGCACTTCCGACTATATATTGAATATCCGGTTGTTCGATGACTTGTTGTACCAAGTTTCTTTGCAGTTCTTTATCGTTGTCTGCCCAATAGCTGATCGCGATTTTGATATCGCTCGATTTGATTGCATCATAAAACCCGAGTGCCACAGGTTTAGTGCCACCGCTTGCTTGTGGGCCAAGTAGTAGGGCGATAGGTGTTTCTCCTGACCCTTTTGGATGTCTTTTCGACAAAAACTCTCCGACTTGGAAGCCCATTTGATACCAGTCGACACCGACCGTGCCTTTTAATACTCTTTGTTGCTCTTTATTGACGGTTAACTCATTGACTGTGGCAAACACAGGGGTTGCTCCGACCCAGTTGGTCAGGTTCTCATGGTAAGCGTCAGGCGAAACGGTGCCTAAAATAATGGCATCAGCCCCCCATTGCGTGCAAAGCACCAGTTGTGAGGCTTGTTTAGCGACGTTGGGGTAACCGCCAGCTTCCAAAACTCTAAGTTCGACTTGTTGCTTTTCTGCTTCTGAGACCATTCCGTAGTTAACCGATAACCAATAAGAGTCTTTTAGGTGCGGATAAATGGCACAAATTTTTTCTTTTTGTGATGTGGCTTCTGCCGGTTTTATTGGGCTCAAAGGCTCACTAGCACTTGCTACAGTGGTGACTGATGCTAGTAATGAGAGAAGAATTTTTGAAGTTAAAGGTCTAGATAGCATGAATTGCCGTTTTATTGGTTTTAGATAAGAAACACTGCAAAATATAGCGTATTCTGCATGGGTAAAGAAGAACGTTTTAAGGTTTAGAGTTTATGTTGTTAGCTTCAGCGAGTATTGGACGCAAGCTACTGGCCTCATTCTTAGTGATGGCCCTGTTGGTTTTATTGTCTGCATTGATCGGTGTTTCTGGTTTTAGCTTTGTAGCAAAGACTGAAAGAAACGTCGTCGATTCTGCTCTTCCTGCCATGATCGAAGCTCGTCAAGTATCTGAGTTGAGTAACCGTATTATTTCGTCGGTACAAACGCTTTCTAATGCGAGAAATGAAGCAGAAAGAAAAGAAGCGGGCACGATGTTGTTCGGTCAACTTGAGTCGCTTCTTCAGCATATCAAAGAACTTGGCGTCGACAGCTTTGATTCCCAACTTCTTAATAAACTCGAAAACAATGTCCAAAGTGTTATTAATACACTGGCTGAGTTGGGCGTGTCAGTTGAACGTAAGCTTTGGTTAAACAAGGAACTGTCTTCTCGTGTTGAAGAGATGCGTCTACTTGCGGAAGAGCTAGAACAGCTAACCCGAACCCAAGTGTTGAACACGGCCACCATCGCAGTTGCCAACGTTACACACATTTATGATCTACTAGAAACCAAGCAAACTGATAAAGCCTACCAAGCCTTAGATGCGCTTGTTGAGGTAGACCTTGATTTGTCTGAACGCTTGCATGAATTACATTTGTTGGCGTACAAAATGCTTAATCAAATTGAAGAAACGCAGACTGTCACTAACGTTGAACGTATTCATCAAATCCAATCTGAGTTTGAATCTAATCTAAGAATTATGGCGCGCCGTGTGAAAGCGGTCGAAGACCCGACTCGTTCAGCGCAGATGTCTCAGCTTCTTGAAGAATTAAGAAAACGCCAAGTCGTGTTCGATATATCGTTAGAACAATATGAGAACACCAAAAAATCTGAATTTCTGATGCAAAATACGCTGGAGCTGTTTTCGCAACTGAATACAACGGTTAACCAATTGATCGACGATTCGAATCTAAGTACCAAAAAAGCGGTTGATGAGCTGACTAGCACGCTGAATCTAGCTCAATGGTCGTTGTCGGTGATTTCGGTTATTGGCTTGGTTATCGTTGCCGTTATTGTGTGGCGAGTTGTTTATATCTCGGTGGTTAAACGTCTTACTGAATACTCTTCAGCTTTGATGTCTATCGCTCAGGGGCGCCTGAATATCGATATCTCGGTTAAAGGTAATGATGAACTGGCGCATATGGGTGAGGCTATTATTACAGCGAGAAACACGGCACAGGCGCTACAAGTGGTTGCTGTTGGAGAAGCGAAGGCGAAACGTGAGCTCGAAGAACATAAAGAGCACTTAGAAGAATTGGTCACCGACCGAACTTATCAACTGCAAAAAACCAATGAGAAGTTGAATGTCGAGGTGGAAAATCACGCTAAGGCTCGTAATGCCGCAGAACAAGCAAGCCGGGCTAAGTCCGCCTTCCTCGCGACGATGAGCCATGAAATACGAACACCGATGAATGGTGTGTTAGGTACGGCTCGATTACTTAAAGATACTGGGCTAGATCCTTTGCAATCGGGTTATGCCGATATCATTAACCGCAGCGGCAAGAATCTTCTCGCCATTTTGAATGACGTGCTTGATTATTCAAAGATAGAAGCGGGGCATTTAGAAATACGCACGGCTTCGTTTGATCTCTACCAAATGGTTAAAGATACCTACCAACTAATGGAGGGGCGTGCTGCTGAGAAGAAACTTAATTTCGATTTCCATATTGAAAGTAACGTACAACGTTATTGGCGTGGTGATGTAACACGAATCAGCCAAATTTTGAACAACCTGGTTGGCAATGCGATTAAGTTTACTGAAACAGGCTCAGTCGATATCTTTATCAGCTTAGATATAGAAGATGAAAATCGAGTGATGTTTGAAGTGTCAGACACGGGGGTTGGCATTGATAGCAAAGAGCAAGCTTGTCTGTTTGATGCATTCACCCAAACCGGTAGTGGTCGCAATAAAACTGGCGGCACTGGGCTAGGGCTAGCGATCAGCAAAAGTATCATGCAGGCAATGAACGGTGATATTGGTGTTCATTCCGAAGAAGGTGAAGGGAGCCAATTCTGGTTCTCAGTACCTTTGTTCGCGGGTGAGAAGATTGAAACGAAAGCACCGACTATTGAAGCTTGTATCCGTGCCAAAGTACTGTTGATTGAAGATAACCCTGTTAACTGCATTGTTGCTGAAGGATTTCTGAATAACCTAGGCCATGACGTTGTGATGGCGACAACAGGAGAAGAGGCCAGAGCTATATTCAGTGAGCAGGCGTTTGATATTGCGCTGGTAGACATCAATCTACCCGATTGTGATGGCATAGAGCTGATTCAACGGTTAAAAGCGATTCTAGAACAAACGTCCACGGCTGAGCCGCTAAATATACCCCCTATGGTGGCGGTGTCGGCGCATGTATTCAATGAAGAAGTCGAAAGCTATTTAGCATCAGGGTTCGATGGTTTCTTGCCTAAGCCGTTGGAGAAAGAGGCTCTTTCTCAGCTCATCGTTACTCAACTCGATGGTAAAGCACTGTTATTACCACAGCCTGATCCGAACGATGCTGTTTGCAAACAAAACTATAAACGCGTAATTGAGAGTAACAGTGATGAACGGAACGCCACACTGATGGCAGATGTATTGGCTAATCACACGGCTACCATTGATGCTAAATATGATACAACTGATTCCCGAGACAGAGGAGGTGCTCCGGTGAAATTGATTGATTCCAAAGTGATAGAGGGTGATCTGTCGATTCTTGGATTAGAGAAAATGAAACAGATCGTGGCGCTGTTTGATGAAAGCAGTGACCTGACCTTGAATGAATTAGCTGAGGCGAGTCAAGCGGATGATGGGCGAGAAGTGAAGTCCTTGGCGCACAAACTTAAAGGATCAGCGGGTAGTTTGGGTCTATCAGCACTGTACAGCTTGTGTCAGAGCATTGAAGCAAGCGAAGAACCATTATTGCAGTATCGAGATAACGACCAAGCTTTATCGGAACTAGTTAAAGACTCGTTGAAGGCACTTGTGCCCTATGTTTCAGTTTAACGATGTGAGCCTGTTTTAAGCTTATACCTAATCTGCAAGCCAAATAAAAAATCCTCTGAACGACTATTCGTCAGAGGATTTTTTATAGCATGTGTACCAATGGTTCTTTAAGAAAGACTTACCAAGATTTCAAGCAATATGGCCGACGATTAAGGTGATATGACCGACGTTCAAGGCAATATAGCCGACGCTCGAGGCAATGTGCTCAATGTTCAAAAGCTAGAACCAAGGCCTAGCGCTTACTGGCTATCTATTTTTACTATCTATTCTCAAAACGGTTGTAATCCAATAAACCAAACTCAATCGGTTGATCTTGTTTATACCAACGGTGAACTCGGTCGCTGAATGGCCAGAACTCAGGCGAACTGCGTCGTACTGCAAACTTATCCAGCAACGCGACGTAATCTTTTTCTGTGTCCAAGCTTTGCAGTGCTTTAACCAGAGTCGGTATATCGCGCTCAGTTAATGACAGATAAGCGGCAGGGTAGCTACCTACAACCCCACGTACTAGTGTTAAGTCGTCATTGGCGTAATCTCGATTACCCTCTTCATTGAACAGGCTTGAAATGTTGCTGTGAGCGTTATTGTGAATCATGGTGAACAGCTGCTCATCGCCGTTCTCGCTTTCAATCATGATCGTAACTAATTGAGGCACATGACGCAGACCAACTCCCTTAATCAAATTCACTTGTTTGAGCAGAGCTTCGTTTTTCCGACTGAAACCTGTTTCGACAATATCAAAGCGATTATCGAGGATCGGCGCGAGCTTATCTTTGATCATATTAAGCAGTTCACGCTTAGGATTTGTCGTTTTGTATATCACGTTGGTTGGCTGGTCAAAAGGTGCAATATTACGTTGCAAGTAGTCGCTCAACTGTGAGCTTTGGTTTTCATACCAACTTGAGTGTTCAATGTGTCGCACGTCTTTTGGAAGAAGGGTCAAGAAGTTACTCTCACCCTCAAGGCGCAAGAAGTCCATAAACATGCGGGTAATCAGTTGGTGGCCGAAGTTACCGTAGACATCAAAACCAGCAACGAGAAGGTAATGGATACGTTCTAGAAGGGCGTAATCAAGAATCCACGCTGTCTTGGGTTGTGGGCCAACTAAACCTTGAACAACTGAAGCGCTATCAAAGTGTCTAAAGATAGTAAGCGCGGCATTAGGGTTCGTGCCATTGCCATCCCAAATGATATCTGTGTCTAGATTTACTCCGCTATCAAACCATTGATTGGTGAAGTCTGATTTCGCATTAAGGTATCGAGCTTGCTGCTTCGCGTAGCTCACCCAGTTTGTGACAGAGACAGTGTTGCTTTCTAGTTCACTAGGCAGCTTTAGGTTTTGCTTCTGGTTGGCATAAAACTGATTAATTTCAGGCAGATCCGCTTTATCAGGATCGATGAATAGTACCCAGAATCTATCATTGATCACGTTGAGTGCGAGCTGCCCGCGACACACCGGCCCCTTGATAAAGGCCATGATGGTGTTTTGTGCATTGTCCAGCATGAAATGGAAGCGCGAGTTCACCGGAAGAGCTTCAAACGAAGTCATTGGATTCGCCGCGACGTCAATCGCGTAGCTAGGAAGTTGTTTGACAGCGTAACGAGCATCCACAAACCATGTGTTCCAATTGTTCAGGCGTTCTTCATTTAATGCGAAAGGCATGTGTGTTTTGTGGACGATGGTGCCTTGCTCTGGAATCAGGCGATAATAAACCCGATCCACTTTTGGATCGTCGTAAGGTCGACGACTCGTGATGCGTTGAACCGCTTCACCAGGAGGCGTCGCAGAACGAACCAAGGTGAAGAAGCGTGTTGGCTGAGCTAAATCAGAGAAATAGAGGTGTGATAGAAACAGATGTTCATAGATATAACGTGCTGAAAGCTGGCTTTTATTGTCACTCTTGTTGAGAAAGCCCTCGTAGATATCAACGAGCTCTTGTTCCGCATCATTCAGTGGAATATGGTCATTCATTAACGCGCCGTTTTCCAACCAACTCATTAAAGTCGCGTATTCCGTTTTATCTAAGTTCGGCATGCCATAAGGCATTCCCCACGTCGGGTAATCTCTTTCGTATTGAGCGTACTCTTCAATGGTTGGACACTGTTGGTCGCGATCGGTTGAAAAGTCGAAGCCTTCAAGTTGCGTTTGATCTGGAAGAGGGTGGTTTTCTTTTTGCATCAACATACGAGAAACAAGCCCAGCATCAAGGTTAGCCGTTGAATTCTGCATACGTTCGTTTAGCACTGGATGAAAATCCGCATCACGCCACTCTTGTGTGGTTATCGCGTCTTCAAACAGGCGGGTAGGGGCTGAGGCGGTTAAACGGGTGCCTTGATAAACGAGTGCCTTACTCGCCCCTCGGTCGATACCTTCAACTGAAGACATTTTTAGCTGGCAAGGTGCATCATAACAAGCGTGGCAAACAACACAGCGGCTATCAATGATAGGCTTTACTTCGTCAATGAAATGCTGTGCTTGAGATGAAAGAATAGGCGCTTGGCGATCACGGACTTGCTGTTCACCAAAGAGCTGATCGAAGTTCAACCCCGCGTAGACGGCACAACCTGAGAAGACGCTAACAAAAGCTAAAATGAAGAGTTTTTTCAAATTCATACGTATTAAAGATTAGGCATTTTCTCTAATTATATCGAAAATGATTGAAAAAGCTCATGTTCTGACTATTTTATAGATAAGATATTGATGTAAGTTATTTACTAGAGACTAGAGACTAGAGACTAGAGACTAGAGACTAGAGACTAGAGCTAGGCAACTATCTAATGATTGACGTAGCAAACCGAGAATGGAACAGATAATCGCTCGAACTCTTTGATCCATCGCCACTGGTTGTCTTGCAATTTATCGCCGGGTCCTTTGACCTCAATCCAATGAAATTCATCGTCCTTGAAGGCAATCAAATCCGGCATCCCACTTCTAAATAGCTTTAGATCACTCAATATCACTTTGAATAGCTTGACGATTAAGGCGTTCGGAATAGCCTCCATACTGTGCTCAATGAGTGCTTTAGGGAAATGGTTCCAATGAACGAATGGATTTGCGATACCGTATTTCAGGTCGTAGATATCAAGCAATTGGTTTAGTCCTTGCTCGGATATGGTTTGAAACACAGCCTGGATCTGTTCAACTCGTTTGTCTACGAAATTTGAATGGTACAGATCCAGAGGGCGATGTTGGTAACGATTAATAAATGCACTCTCAACGTCTGCGAAAATCACTTCCCAAAAGGCTAAGCCAAACAATCCACATAAAAAACTGTTCTCTGAAAAGTAGACTTCCCAACCTTGGTTTTCCAAGTGTTGCTTCACCGCAAGTTCAACTCGCGTTTGGCTTAGGTCTAATTCCAGTTTTATCTCTTTGCAGTTCGGTTTTATAGTTCGTGAAACTTTGTGGCCCTGTTTCCGTAGTAGCCTGTTTTCAAGCTTAATAGCGACTTCCAGTTCTGATACATCTGATGGATTCGCTTTCATTTTCGTGACAATGTCACACATTAAGTTTAGCTCATCTTGCTTGTCATAGATGCGTGCAAGTCGTTCTCTGCTTGGGGGAAGTACGGATTGTTTGAACCAAAAGACAGCTTGATCGTTTTGGTTGAGCCTTTCTAGATCGCGAGCGATATCATTGATCAAACGCGATCGTTTTCTGGCAATGCTTCTGTGCTCTGATTCTTCAGGAATCGAGTTTAAAATCTGCTCCAGAAACTCACCGTCTTTGCGGTCCCCTTCTGAATACAAGCGTTGAATATCACGTATCTGGAGCAGTTGATTGAGCTGTTCTCTAGAGGTGAAGAAACGACGCTGTTTACTTAATGGGTAGTTTTCGAAGGTGTTGAGTCCAAGATCGCTAAGAACGAATTGGCTTAGGTCTTGATAAGTATTGGCAAAGAACAGTAGCAGCAAGACATCAATGACTTCAGATTTGACAACGTAAATACAATCGAACGACAAGTTTCGGAACTTATTAAAAGGTTGGTGATCGAGCAAAGCCAAGAGTTCGTCTTTCTTCGCTGTCTGATTGTTCATAAGAAATGGAAATGCGCTGAACAGTTCTGGTTTAGTCAGTAGATGTAATCCTAATTCGAGATCATTAATGACAAGATTATGTTGTTCGGTAGGGTGGCTTAACGCAATGAAGTTCGATGTGTTTAGCTCTTGTAGGGCGTTTTTCAGATCTGGAATTTCAGCATAGTCGAGCTTATCACTTCGAAACCAGCAGCCTTTGCGAGAAAGCAAACGAATCATTAGACACTGGCTTGAGACTGAAAGACGTTTGTATTCAGACAACCAAAGGCATTCATCGTCACTCAGCAGATCTGGATAGAGTGTTTGAGCGTGTTCAATCAGTCGATTGAAGTTGTCGAGATAATAAGTAGGGGAGAGCTGAGGAGTGGTTTCTATCGTCAATGGATTAGTCGCTTGATACAAAAAGAGCCTAACCCTAAGGTTAAGCTCTTTCTATTTTTAATCAATCGAGAACTGAATTAAGCGCTTGCTTGCTTAAGTTCTGTTGCTTTCGCTTCTGAGATTGGTTTAGTCACGATAGCTAGAACAATACACACGGCCATCATAGCAGCAGAGATTGTGTAAGCTAGGCCGTAACCTTCGCCATTCGTCATTGAGTAACCAACAACCGCAGCACCGATAGCACCACCGATACCCCATGCCGTGTAAAGCACGCCGTAGTTCGTACCGTAGTTTTTCAGGCCGTAGAATTCAGCAGTTAGTGTTGGGAATACTGCTAGAAGCGTACCGTAACCAACAGCTGCGATAGCCGTACCAATGATTAGCGTGAATTCAGAGTTGAACGTAGCGAATAGAGCCATGTTCGCGCCTTGAAGGATGAACGCTAGAAGTAGAGTACGTACGCCGCCGATTTTATCTGCAAGCATACCCGCAGCAACACGGCCGCCTGAGTTGAATACAGCAAGGATAGACGCTAGGTAAACCGCGTTTGGTAGGTTCGCTTGAACGCTAGCAATCGTAGTGATGTTACCGATGATCATAAGACCAACAGAAGCTGCAAATGCGTACATGATCCATAGAGAGTAGAACTGAGGAGTCTTCAGCATTACTTTCCACGTTAGGTCTTCAGTCTTCTTAACCGCTTTAGGTGCTTGGCCTTCTTTTACTTTAGGCTCAGCTGGCGTGTAATCCGCTGGTGGGTTGTTGATCGTTGCCGCTAGAGGTACTGCGATTGCAAGTACACCAACACCAAGAATCATAAAGCTTGTTTGGATACCCATGCTATCGATTAGCGCAGAAGTTAGTGGTGCTAGGTAAATAGCAGCAAGACCGAAGCCTGCAGCGATTAGACCGTTAACCATACCTTTCTTAGAAGAGTGGAACCATTTCATTGCTGATGGAGAAAGACATGCGTAACCGAAGCCGATACCAGCACCTGTCATCACGCCAAACGTTAGGTTTAGCATCATAGGAGTCGTAGCGAAACCAGAAGCAATCATACCTAGGCCAGTAAGCGCTGTACCAAGAATAAGGATCTTACGTGGACCCATACGGTCTTGTAGGATGCCTGCAACAAGAAGACAAACAGAGAATGTGATAGTTGCAATAGCGTAAGGTGAAGATGCTTCAGCAGCACTCCAACCAGCTTCAGTCACTAGCGCCTTGTTAAATACACTCCAAGCATACAGGATGCCAAGACAAAGGTTGATACAGAAGCCTGCTAGCAGGATACGTGATGCTTTATCAATCTTGCTCATTTTTATTCTCAGTTTTGTCGTTGGTCAGTGGTGAGCCACTTAACTAAAGACGGGTTATTGTGATTGTTTCTTCAAAATTAGTTTGCGTTTATCAACAGACAAGGCAAAAGAGCGCGGATTATAACCAATAAAAATGTGATTGGAATCTCTTTTTCCATTTTTGGTAAATAAACTCAAAATTGTTAATGAGTTGTTTTTTTGTTGGTTTGTAAGTTGTGTTCAATACCTTTCTATTTTGTTCTTTTTAGCGTGGCGGGCTTATTTTTTAAGGGATTCTTCGATACACATTTCAGATTGTCCACGTATCCCGTGCGGATATCACAGAGTTACGAATTATTTTAAATATTTTCCAAGGTTAATTTTGTGTAACAAAATAAATCGAAATGACGCTTTATTCATATGAGACAAGGGTTAACGGAGGTTTATTAAAAATAGTATGTTAAATGATTGTTAACTTGGGTTTTTGTTAGCACCTTTGCTTACATTTTGTTCAACTTGAGGGGTTGTGTTGAACAAAAAAAGTGGGAAAATAGTACGCAAACTGAGATTCCAAATTTGAAAGGATGCGTTTCCAACCTATGGTGAGGCGAGTATTATGAAACTGTTTTTAATTTTATTGATGTCAATTTCTGGTGGTGTAGCGGCAGCTGACCATATTCACTCTTTCCTATTCGGCTTCTATATTGCGGCATTAGCAGTTGGTAGTTGTTACTGGCTGGCATTCCGTAGCACGCGTTTCCCACAGTTGGCATTAATGCTATTGATGTGTGGTTTTTTTGCAAAAATTGCAGTGACCGTTATCGGTGTTTCTTGGGGTATCTCAAACGATATCATTCAATCGCCATTCATTTTCTCATTGTCATACCTTTTCTTCTTGGTCGTAGTGACTTACGTTTGGTTTGCATACCGCGATAAGTTGACGCTTAAAAAGCGCGCTAAGCAGGTAGAAGAGTCTCGCAAACAAGCCGCTGTATAATTCAGAATTCTAAAAAAGAGCCTTCTTCGGAAGGCTCTTTTTGGTCTTGCCTACCTGAACTCTATTTTTGGTTATGACGGCAGATAAAAGAAACCCCAGTGTGGTGACATACTGGGGTTTCTTGTTATTTATCTATTATCTAGCCGCTATCATTTAGCAAAGACAGTTCTTAATGCGTGTTACTTCTTCATCAACTTCGCTAGATCGGCAAAAGGGTTGTGGGTCGCTGATTGGTGGTCGTCTAAACGAGCCTTGGCATCAACGCCATAACGGTCATGATCCGTGTATTTTGAGTGTTCATGATCGTGACAGTAAAGGCACAATAGTTCCCAGTTACTTCCGTCTTCAGGGTTGTTTGTATGGTCGTGATCGACGTGGTGAACGGTCAGCTCTCTTAAGTTCGAGTAAACAAATTCACGCGCGCACTTACCACAAACCCATGGGTACAGTTTCAGTGCTTTTTCACGGTAGCCTTTCTCTTGGCGAGCGTACGCTGCACTCGAGCCAGTGTAATCAGAAGACATTGCCAAATCCTTATCAATTGTAATCTCCCGATTTTATCACAGCTTTCTTTAACCTGTAGGCATGTCGTGACTAAATCATGTTTCGTACTAACCGTTATGTGGCTTAGGTTTGATTGGACACTTATCTTTTACGTGTGCTATCTCATAAAGCAGGTTATTTCTTTCTGGAATAAGCCATGCTTAACAGTTTGAAAAGAAATTGTATTTAGGGGTTTTAACCAAGGGAGCGTGACCTAATATCAGTTAAAGCTAACCTATATTAATAAGGAAATATCATGTCAGAACAATACACACCGCCAAAAGTTTGGGTTAACGATACTGATGGTGGTAACAAGTGGGCAAATATCAATAGTCCTGAATCTGGCGCTCGCTTTGATAAAGAGCTTCCTGTTGGTGACCATGCTTTTCAATTGTATTCTCTTGGTACACCTAACGGTCAAAAAGTCACTATCTTGCTGGAAGAGTTGTTAGCGGCAGGTGTTAAAGAAGCTGAATATGATGCGTATTTGATTAACATTGGTGAAGCTGAACAGTTCTCTTCTGGTTTTGTGAGGGTTAATCCAAATTCCAAAATACCTGCACTCGTTGATAAGTCTGGTGCTGAAGAAGTGAATGTTTTCGAATCGGCATCTATCTTGATGCACTTAGCTGAAAAGTTTGGTCACTTCTTGCCAAAAGAAGGGGCAGCGAGAACACAAACCATTAATTGGTTGTTCTGGGCTCAAGGTTCAGCACCATTCCTAGGTGGTGGCTTTGGTCACTTCTACGCTTACGCCGATGAAAAGCAAGAATACCCAATTAACCGTTTTGCGATGGAAGTGAAGCGTCAACTAGATGTATTAGACAAACAGTTAGCGAATAACACGTATGTGGCAGGCGAAGAGCTTAGTGTCGCAGATATCGCGATTTGGCCTTGGTATGGCAACCTTGTACTAGGTAAAACATATGATGCCGCTGAATTCCTTCAAGTTGAGTCTTACGCCAACGTAGTACGCTGGGCGAAGCAACTAGAAGCGCGCGAAGGTTTCCAACGAGGTCGAGTAGTGAACCGTTCATTCGGTGAAGAGTGGGAGCAAGTCCCCGAGCGCCATTCTGCAGAAGACATTGACCGAGTTTTAAAGCTTAAGCCTTAGTTTTTTTGGAACGTGTTTTTGGGCAGATATACCCTATCGGTCTTAATGTTAATGGCTAATTGAAATGCTGTATCTCTAACGAGGTATGGCATTTTTTTGTATTAGGTACTGGAATGTTTCTCAGTTGGAATAAGGATCTCAAATTTGTTTTTTATTTAAAATTCAATTGCTTATTGGTGGGTGCTTTTATCGTTAAGACAAAAAACAATAGTCATCGAGGTTGAGTAAATCGATAAGATAGCGGTCCATTTTAAACTACGATTAACATCGCTCAATGAAAAAAAACATAATTGCGCTGGCTATCATATCCACGGCTCTTTCAGGATGTAATGACGATTCACGAACCTATGGTGGCACCCCTGACACATTGCCTCCAGCGGACATCATTCCACCAACGGA
>NZ_JBFRKT010000064.1:0-8993 GCF_041469545.1 Vibrio sp. 10N.286.49.C3 | reverse complement strand
ATTCTTCCGCCGACTGACATTATTCCACCTACAGATATTATCCCCCCAACAACTTACATCGGTTCACTGTTGTCGAGCGGGGCGTTTGTGTCTGGAGATGTGTACTGTGACGGCGTTCATCTTGAAAACGGAACGTTCAGTGTTAAACAAGGCGTGAGTTTTAGTTGTACCTTGGGTCACCTTACTTTAGGTGATTTCACTGCTCCTTTCCCTGAGATAACAGAGTTCACGATTTCAAATGATGGGCTTAACGCGGCATTTGAGTTGACACAATTACACGGAGACAACGTTACTAAAGTACTCGAATCAATTGATGTTTGTGAGACAGAAAGTGTTATCTGTTTAAAAGAACTGGATGCTTTTGATATTGAGGATGTGTTCTCGCAACTTGATGATCAAGATGCTGTCGATACATACTTTTCATCGAAAGAAGAAGAATCTACCGATGAAGTAGGTAAGGCTCCTAGTTCACACGTAGACACAACTGTTGTTCCTGCGGTTGACCCTAATGCGGACAATAACCTTAACGCTGGTTTTGTTTCTGCAGACGCGGAGTCTACCTATGCTTATAAGCCAAGTGTTGAAGGTAAGGTGTTAACTCGCAGTAAGCTTACAGATGCTAATGGTACGCCGATTTCTGGGATCAGTTTCTTTTCGGCTAACGCGACGGGCGTGACGGATGAAGAGGGAATCTTTGAGTACCTGTGGGGCGACAGAATCGTTTTTGGTATTGATACATTTGAGTTTGGCTCCATTACGGGTAATCAGATTGCTTATCAATTGTCTGATGTGACCAATAATGTGGTAGAGAAAGCGAATATCCAGTCATTACTAGAGCGCTACGCGGTTGATCATCTAAGTCATTATGAGATATCTGAAGAAGTCCAAGATACCTTTTCAAAGTACCCTAACGTTATAAATGAACTGATTAACCTAACTCTGCCAAATGGGGGATTAATAGAGGGTACAGACTTTGAACTTCCTAATGAGTTTGTTAGTCAGTTTAGCCAAGGGTTAACGGGAGTAATCGATGAGCAGCTGCGCCAAACGCTTCAGTTTATGGATTATGTTCGTCAACCTGCCGTTTTATCTATGGATTCTGGTCAGTATGTAACAGAGTCTCTGCAGCAAATCTTTCACAACGTCACCACATTCCATGTATTCAATGATAATGGTAGCTTTTACGGTGCAACGGGTTATACCCGTGGTATGCGAGCTCTGAATATATCGAACAGAGCATTCCCTGTGATGATGCCAAGAACTGATAAAAACCGTGAGCTTTACTTTGGTGAGCAACAGGCCTGGACTCGTGAAGGCAAGCCTTACATCGCACAACACCCAAGTATCTCGATGCCGCCGATTCCTTTAGTCTCTGAAGACAACGCGACTTATGGTTTTCCATTCGTTACAGCAGGCGAGATAGGCAAAGGTAAGGTCGTGTTCATGGGTAATGGCTTATATCCAAGTATTCTGTCATGCCCTGAAAATTATTGGGCCAATCGAACATTGCATATCGATAGCAACAAACAACAGTGCACTGTTTCGACGTTCGAAAACCTACTGCATGATGACCAAGGCAGCATGAGGTCGTTTTTCTCGAACTTGTTTGAGTGGTTCAATAATGGTCTGCCTATTGCTGGGATGAATGCAGTCACCAATATTGACCAAGCTTATTCGGCTTATCACCACTCCACAATGGGTAAGCAGTACACGTTTTTTGTTAGTCCTCAGTATGGTTTTGCATCAGTAGAAAAGCGCGGTTCAGGTGACTTTGATGGTTTGGATGCGAGCACCACGCCTATTTTGATCCTTCAGGCATACCCACCTAAGTTGGTTCAAGATGGCATGACTAACCAGTTTGTTGCTGACTTGGATAACCCTAACTTAAACCAAGACGATATTACGGCTCTTATTAACTATGTTAATGACGGTGGCAATATCTTGTTTATGGATGCGATTCAAACGACTAACCCTGAACCTATTGGGCGCTTAGCGGACGCCGCGGGTGTATCTCTAGGTGGTGAAAACGTTACGCCAACAAACCAAGCTTTCTGCGGTAGCTCTTATTACTGCCAAGCGCCGTATCCAAATCTTCACGTGAAGAGTGAAAAGGAAATGGTGGTTCTTGAGCGTTTTCAAGATAACCAAGGAGAGCCTCCGTTCACGGTAAATCAAGATGGTACGGTTGAGTGGATTGAAGATGAATCCAAAATCAAGTTTGAAATCCCGACTTATGAGGTTGCTAAGTTAGACGCTGAAGGGAAGCCAGTGCTTGATGCGTCTGGTGTAACGGTAATGGAGGCAAAATCCGCACGTATCTTTGTTGAATCTGTAGCAGAGCGTGAAGCGGCGATCAAAGAACTGCAGTCGGCATTCGTTGGCACTGAGCTTTGTAAGAACGAGTATGAATACGAATTTAACTGTATAGAGACTCGTTCTGGAGACGGTGTGACTGTTCGCGGTGCTTATCATAGAGCCGATTTCGATCGCTATGAAGTGAGTAAAACCATTGTCGACAGTATGGTGAAAGCAGCGAACTTGGGTTCTAACTTTACAGCGCTCTACGAGCACGAGATTTACTATCGCACGAAAGGTACTCAAGGTAAGCGTCTGTCTAACAGCGAATTGAATCAAGCGTTTGATAACCTGTCTGTTTGGATATGGAATGACAACGCATACCGATTTGAAACAGACATACAAGATGAGTTGGGGTTCAAGCAAGCTGTTCAGTTCCTTAACTGTTATACCGAAGACTTACATCAAACAGATACACTAGAAGCACAGTGTCCTGTTGACCTAAAAGCGTCGTTAGTCGCTAATGGAATGATACACGGCGAAGGTGAGTTATCGGGACAGTTGAATCCGAGCTATCCATTAAATTACATGGAGAAACCTCTGACTCGCATTATGTTGGGGCGCTCATTCTGGGATCATGAAATCGTTGTTGATACCACAATGTATCCGGGTCGAACTTCAGGTGCATCTTCGTCAAGTTCGGTTCTTATCCAAACAGATGGCAAGGGCGTCACGTATTCGGCTGGGAACAATCAATCGACAGGTTTATGGGCTCCTCAGCTACAAGATGTGACGATTAGTCATGGTGTCGCTGCAACGATTACTGTAATGATGGCGGATGATCTTACAGGTAAGCCGAATCACGAAACGAGTTTGAAACGCCCTCCACGTATGCAAACCAGCTTTGACTACAATGGATCGAGCTTAACTTTCAAGGTTCCATATGGTGGCCTTATTTACATTCAACCGAAAGTAAAAGAGCTTGGTGAAGTCTCGTTTAGCATTGAGGGCGCGTTAAAAGCTGCTTGGTGGAAAGAGGGACAGTGGATTAACACTATTCAATCGGCAGACGCACCAATTGCAGAAATCGATACGGGTTCATTTATTTACACTACACCAATAAGGAATCTAGAATCCGCTGATTTGAACCAATTCGCAACAGATATGAATCGATTCGCTGAAGCTGCAAGTGACTTCTACGGGCGTGATGAGAAACAAAGCACTGGTTTACACCGTAGGTTCACTTATCCAGAACTGAAGGCGTTCCGCCATCGTTTTGTGAATGACGTGCAGATTTCGATTGGTGCTGCTCACTCTGGTTACCCAGTGATGAATTCAAGCTTTAACGCAAATCGGACATACATTCCAACCAACCCTGTGAACGACTGGTTGTTGTGGCATGAAGTTGGTCATAACTTAGCATCAGCTCCTTTCCTAGCGGCTGGTAGTACAGAAGTGACCAATAACCTTCTTGCGTTGTATATGCAGGAGTTAGAGGGGCGCAATGCAAACCCTGAAATGGATCGTATTAAATCGGATATTAAGAAAGCACCTAAATGGCTAGAGCTTAATAATGAACATGCGTGGTCACATGGTGATGCAGGTTTACGATTAGTTATGTTTGGTCAGCTAAAAATCTGGGCAAAATCGAACTTTGCAATTGATGATTGGTATACACGCGGCGCAAGCCAATCTGATGTGTATGGTGAAGATGAAGGCTGGAACATGTTCAAACTTATGCACCGTAAAGCTCGAGGTGATACAGAGGGTGATGCGGTTGAAAACTATTGTAGTGCCAAAGATACTGGGCTAACCGGTGGCGACTTAATGATGGTATGTAGCTCCTACGTTTCGAACTATGACTTAAGTGATTTCTTTGTTGCTTGGAACGTGGGAGAAACCTCGATGACTAATGCTGATGGCTCGAAGTCTTATAGTGGTGGAATTAGCTCTAAAGGTCTTAGTGCGGTTGAACAGTTAAAACTAGAGAAACCAAAGAACAGCCCTTTGAATGTTGATTCAATTTACTAACGCTAATTCTTGCTAAGGCATTTTACAGCTAAAATATAAACGCCACACTTAAATTACGTGTGGCGTTTTTGTTGCAATGTTCTAGAAATTTCAGCTAGATCAGTCTTCTACATGATGTTTAATACTTCGGCTGCCATTGGTTGGCTGTCCTTGCTAGAGAAAGCAGGTTAAACTGTTCGCATCATAATTCTAAAGGATGGTGCCATGTACCACGGTCATATCTATTTCCCTCTGCGCTTTGCAGAGCAGGCAGAAACACTGCGTCAGAAAATTCTATCGGAACGCAAAGATGTGCTAGAGACTTTCCCATTAATACAGCGTTTGGTTGGCCCACATAAGATGCCGATGTTTGAGATTCACTTTGCGAACAAAGAGTCGGGTATTGTTGAGTGGCTTGAACAAGAGCGCGGCGACATGTCGGTGCTTATTCACCCAGTAACGGGCGGTGAAGAAACTTTGGATCACACAGTACGCGCGACATGGCTTGGTCGTGAGCTAGGTGTATTCGAAGAAACGCTAAGTAGCTAATTTAATTCGCGCCCGACAGTACGTGCCTAATCAACGTACTTAGTAAATATCGCTGCTGTCGGGTGTGCCAATACTCACTTATGTTTTGAACTATGCTCTTTCTTAAATAACTAGCTTCTCCAGCTGTTGCCCAGTAACAGTGATACCGCTACCGACACACCTAATGCGATTAATATATTAGGTAAGTACAGCCCCCAAATCGCGACACAAACCGCCACCGTTACCACAGCCCACAACAGTGTTTCTAAAATCCAAGTGCCCATAAAATAACTCCTAACTAGATTGTGCGACTAGCATAACCAAGCAAGGGTAAACTTTTGGTCACCATCAATTAAGCATCTACAGAATTACCTTAACGTTGAACTCATTGTTGTGAGTTTCATGAGTAAACTGCCAACCTTGGTTCTGACAAACGCGATCAATGAGCTCTAGGCCGATACCAAAAGAGGTTTGCTGTACTGAGTCGTTTGCTAGGTTTTCATCTTCCAAACGGTTGGTTACCTCAAACTGATGTTCTGTCAGTGTGATGCTGATATCTCCGCTGCCACCATGCTGAAATGCATTTCGGATTAAGTTGGTGATCACAACCTCGGTTAACTCCCGGGGCAGGGCATGTTGTTCTTGCTCAACCTTGGTTTGAATGTCCACTTCTTTGTTTTTTAGAAGATATCGTTGGCTTTCGATAATATTATTGAGCAGGGATTCTAGCTTGATTTGCTCATAGTTGGTATCCATTTCGCTATTACGACTCATCCACAGCAGAGTTGTTACCAAGGCCTTCATGTTGGTAGCTGAGCGTTGGATTCGCGCGACGGCACGTTGGCCGCTGTTGGGAATGCTTTCAGACAAGCGAACCAGCATATCGCCACTGGCTGAAATAGTGGCAATCGGTGTTCTTAGTTCGTGGCTCGCAGCTCTTAAGAAAAAGCTCTCACGCTCATTGGCCTGTCGTTCACCGTGCACGCTTTTAATTAGTTGGGAAGCTAACTGATCGATCTCTTTATATCGAAACTGAGTCAGACCTTCAGTGTTGCCCACATCCAAAGATTCAGACCATTTTGATAGGGTAATAATCGGTTTGGTGACTCGATGTATCAGAAGGCGAATGATTAAAAATACCAAGAGTAAAAGGGCGCCGATGGCAATGAAGGCATTGTTAATTTGGTTCACGGAATCGGGTGGGTTGAGCTCGAATAGATTCAAGTAGATGGCTTCGTCGTATTCAGAAATGATGTACAAGGCTTCGTCTTTACCAGAAACTTGATGTTTGGCTGCATAGAGATATTGGCCTGACTCATTGTTAGGCGAAGGCTGGTAACGATCATAAATAGCGTCGTTATCAAACGTATTCCAATCAAAGGCTTGTTGAAACTTAGTGGGCAGTTCCGAATAGCTTAGAAAGGCTTGGAATGTTGGGTTTTGGTAGTCTGGCAGTTGCCCTGTTTCGATGTATTGCTGCTCTGCCACTTCCAGCTCATATAAGAATCCATATTTTGCCGATTCATTGAGACCAATATGATAGCTCTGAGATACCATCAAGCTGTAGATGGCAGTGAGTAATACGACGATGCCAAATAAGTAGAGGTAGATATCACGCTTGATACTGACTCGATTCATGTTCGGGTGCTTCATGATGACTCCCCATGTAAGACAACACCAATGCCATGAACCGTGTGAATTAGTTTTGAGTCAAAGGGCGCATCAACCACTTGTCGAAGCTTAAACAGGTGCGCTTTCATGCTATCAGAGCTTGGCATTTCGTCTTCCCATGCTTCTTCAAGCTTGGCTTTGCTCACCACGTTAGGGCTGTTTCGCACTAACATCACGAGCATTCGCCAACAAACTGGGGAGAGCTTCAATAGCTTGCCGTCTCTAACAGCTTGGTGCTTGTCTAAGTCCAGCTTGAGATCTGCCACAGACAGAGACGTCACCGAACCTTGAGAGCGACGTATCAGCGCCATCAGCCGTACTTTGAGTTCTTCCATCGCAAAAGGCTTCACTAGATAGTCATCCGAACCGACCTCGAACCCCGCGATCTTGTCTTCTAACGTGTCTCTTGCCGTTAACATGAGAATCGGAGTGGTTACGCCTTGCTTCCTAAGAGATTGGCAGACATCAAGCCCATCCATTTTAGGCATGTTGATGTCCGTTAAGATGATGTCATAACGCCCCTCTAGCGCAAGATTGAGCCCAGCACTGCCATTGTAAGCAAAATCGAATTCGAACCCATCGAGTTCCATATAGTCTGCAATGGCTTCTGCCAAGTCGCTGTCGTCTTCAATCAACAGGGCGTTAATACTCATAAGTGTCCTTACTTTGTTTTTCGTTCTCTTTTCCAAGCCCAGATAGGCGGCTGAATAAGAAGTTGTAGTCGGTAGTTCCAATTTGGCGCGTGCCATAATTGTTGGCACAGTTTAACGTAGCCGTGGAAATATACCTTAAATGGGTTCACAGAGTTGATTCTCGGGAACACACCGTATCTGACTTCTTCCTCTTCTTTAGCGAAGGTGCCGAACATCTTGTCCCAAATAATGAAGATGCCAGCATAGTTCTTATCAAGATACTGCTTGTTGGTTGCGTGATGCACTCGGTGGTGTGAAGGCGTATTAAAAACGGCTTCAACAGGGCGAGGCAAGCGTTTAACGGTTTCAGTGTGCAGCAGTGTTTGAAACAGTTGAACAAAGGTTTCACACATCAGAACCACAAACGGATTGAAACCCAGCAGAATTAACGGCAAATGAAAGAAGAACGGGAAGAACCAATCTAAAGGCCCAAAGCGATAGGCGACCGAGATATTAAAGTAAGGCGAGCTATGGTGAACCGAGTGCGTTCCCCAAGCTAAACCGTTGCTGTGCAAGAATCTGTGTTCCCAGTAGTACGCGAGATCGGCCAAGATCAAGCACCCCAGAATTGTCCAACCGGATATTGGCAGTTGAGTTGGGCTGAAGTTCTCGTAGGCGTAAACAAAAGCACCAACATAAGCTAACCCGACAAAGAAAACGGTAACCAATAAGAAGAACAAGGTGACTAAGTTGGTCGCGCTGTCTCCCAACATATTCCAGCTGAGCTTTTTCTTAAAGGCATAGCGGATAAGCTCAAAGATAAACAGAGCCAGAGCAAGCAGTAGAAAGTTGTCATCGACCCAAGTCTCGGTAAGGATGATGCTTGTTTCTGTGAATGTTTGAGAGAGAAAGCTCCCAATGTTATCCAAAGTGAAATCCATAACTAAATCCTTTACTGATTGTTCTTATAATAGACGTATAACTCACTAGAATCTGGCAACCCATGCTGATTCAGCTGGTGATGTTCTATAACCATATCCACTTCTTTTAGAATCGCGATACCTTCCCAAGCATGTGCTAGTTCCTGTTCAGTATGCTCGCCTTTACCTAGCAGAAGGGTGCCCTTGGCTTTGCTTGGAATCTTAATTAAGGGTTTGTTTTTATTTGATTTTGATTGCTGAATCGGGAAGCCAATCGTGATCGTTGCTTCGCTGAAATCTAAGCTGATGTCTTGATAGATCACGATGACTTTCTGTTGTGCGTTCTCTTTGTCATTGACTTCGAGGTTCTGGTAGAAGTCCACCCATAACTCAGGAACATCCTCTAATGGAATCGTCTTGCTCAAACCTTGCAGAAAAGTCGTGTTTGCAGTCGCCTGTTGTTTGACCTCTACGGACTTGTTTTTTTGCTGTTTGTCGATTGATGACTTGTTCGTTGATAACTCAGCGATTGGCTGCTCCGTCGATGCATCCGCAATCGCAGGCTGAATATGTAATAGCCCCCAGACAACACCAGTAATACCGACTGTCGTGAGTAATGAAGCGAATAATTTCATGCTCTTTCCTTGTGGTTCATTTTTCTTATCAAGGACAGTAAAGGAGGCGAGGTAAACAAAAGGTAACCGTGGGGATTGTTTTGGTCAGAGGGTATAGGTGATTCATTAAAAAAGGCTCCTCAAATGAGGTAATGCCGTTCGGATAAGCATTATTGCTTGAACCTGAACGGATATTTGGCTGGGACAAAGAGGACTGAACGTGGAAACGTTCGGTCCTTTCTTTTATCTGGAAGAATGAAGTGACTCAAACTGTCTCTCATCCTTTTCAGTTTTACAGGTAGAGTTCCGTCTGGGCTTAAAGC
>NZ_JBFRKT010000063.1:0-15398 GCF_041469545.1 Vibrio sp. 10N.286.49.C3 | reverse complement strand
CTTAAACGATCGGCATTAGACTTTATTAAGTCGGCTTTTTAATACCTGCAATTTGAAAACGAAGCCGTTCGTGATGATCTTTTGAACGCCATATGGCAAAATATTGCCCATTAGCGGCAAGTTTTGTCTAAAGCCGTCAAGGTTATTGCCGATACAGATATCATGGAAAGTGAAGTTCACCCTATTTTGGTGCGTGCAGAAATCGTCTGCTGCCCTCAATAGATAGCTTTAACGACAGATAATAGAGTGCAGGTATGAAGCTACGAATTGTAGCAGCTTCATTGATAGTGGCGCTGAGCTCACCCTTGAGTCATGCAGATTTGGCTGATGTGGGAGAGCCCGTTCCAATATATACAGAAGCTGAACTGATTAATTTAATTGAGAATAATCAACACCTAGAGCGAGTGAAAGCTGATAAGTGCCAGTTAGTTGAAGATATCGTTGCTCGTGCAACACGTATTAGCTTGCCTTCTTATGAGTTTTTATACGGTGATATGCTGGCTTGGGGTGTGTGTGTTCCGCAAGATGTAGAGCTTGGTCTTTACTATATGGAAAACGCAGCACATCAAGGTTTACCAGCGGCACTCGAGCAGTTAGGACGTTATTATTCTCTTGGCACTTTGGTGCAGCAAGACAAAGAGCGTGCGATCCCGTATTTACGTGAAGCCGCCTCGATGGGTAACTTAAGTGCAAGTATCCACTTAGCGGAACTCTTGCTACGTGATTACGGTAGCCCGTTAGATTATGAAGATGCTTATCGCTGGTTATACAACTCGGTGACTGCGGATCAAAGGCAACATAAGCGTATAACTGTGCTTCGAAGCGGTTTAGAGCGGAGAATGCCAGACAACATTATCGCTCGAGCAAAACGTCGAGACGTGTTCTGGTAATTACAATTATTAATTAAGGTTGATGGTTAACGACTGCACTCTTTAACCATCTATCTTGATCGAGAAAGATATCGATATAAAAAGGCCTCATAGGTAAATACCTATGAGGCCTTTTTTGATCTGAACGGAAAGCCGTTTATTTCATTCGATGACGTTACTGAACAACTTCACCAGATTCAATTACCGTCTTACGAACGACTTTGGTGAAATCGAGTGCTTCTTGGCGAATTTGATCTTCATCGACCGTTAGCATGTCGCGATCTTGCATGATGATCTTGCCATCAACGATGGTGTGACGAACGTTCCCCGAGTTAGCTGAGTAAACTAATGCAGAGTATGGGTTGTACACAGGAACCATGTTTGGAGCCTTGGTGTCGATCACTATGATGTCGGCTAGCTTGCCTGCTTCAAGAGAGCCGATCTTATCTTCCATGTGTAGTGCTTTTGCTGCGCCCATTGTTGCCATGTCGATCACTTTGATCGGCGGCATTGCAGCACGATCTTTATTCACCAATTTGTGAACCTTAGCGACTTGGTTGAACTCATCAATGGTGCTCAATGTGTTACCAGACATTGGGCCATCAGTACCTAAACCGATACGTACATTTTTGTCATACATCTTAAGCGCAGGTGACACGCCTTTTGCTGACTTGATGTTGGCACTCATGTTGTGAGCTACGCCCATATCTGATTTTTTCACTAGCTCGATATCATGATCGTCTACTAGGATCATGTGTGCGCCAACTAAGTTTTTGTTTAGTGCACCAATGCTGTCCATGTATTGAACCGGAGATAAACCTTCAGCTCGTTTTGCAATTTTTTCTTCTTCACGATGAGATTCAGCTAAGTGAATCATTACTGGAACATCAAGTTCTAGAGAAAGCTTTGCTACTTTTTGAAGGACTTCGGTTGTGTTTGTGTAAGGGGCGTGAGGAGCAAATGCAGGCGTAATACGCGGGTGATCTTTATATTCTTCAATAAAGTTTAAAGCGTATTTAATACCTTCTTCCGCGTTTGCTGCATCAGCCACTGGGAATTTGATTACTGTTTCGCCTAATACTGCGCGCATACCAATTTTATCAACAGTTTTAGCGACTTCGTCTTCAAAGTAGTACATATCAGCGTAAGTAGTTACGCCACCTTTTACCATTTCAACGTTACCAAGGTTAGCGCCTATACGAACCATATCGCGAGACACTAACTTAGCTTCAAGTGGGAAGATGTAGCGGTGCAAGCGATCAGGCACATCATCGGCCAACGAACGGAAAACCGTCATGGATACGTGAGTATGAGTATTGATGAGACCTGGCATTACGATATCGCCATCAACGTCTAGCACTTGTTTAGCTTGGTACTGCTTCTCTAGTGAAGCATCGCCAACCGCAATGATTTTGTTGTCTTTGACCACAACAGTGCCGCTCTCGTAAACCGTTTTTTCTTGGTTCATGGTTAGAACCATGGCATCGGTTATCATCAGGTCAGCTTTTTCCATTGCTGAACTCGCAAATGGAAATAGAGCTAGGCTTGCCATCGCTGAAGCCAATAGGGTGCGTTTTAGTTTCATATCAGTACTCAGAACAGGTGTTGGTAAAGTGTGTGGATAATAGTGTATTTCATTCATGGCGCAAACGTTTGTTTTATCGTTTGCTTGAAATTTTGATGATTGCCCGCGTCTATGAAGTGATGTTTCACAAAGTGAAGATATGTATCAATCTTAGGTTATTTTAGGCTTTTCCAAAGCATATCTGTAGCTTACCTCTAGCATCAGATATACTAGGGGTAATATACCTTCCTTGCTTAAGCAGGCCCGCCTATGTCAAAAAACACACCAATGTCAGAAAACACGACAGCGACAACCACTGTTGATCCTTTTGCCGACCGAGAGTCGAAAAATTACGAAAACCCAGTACCAAGCCGTGAGTTCATTATTTCGTTTCTAACAGACGCGAATATTCCTATGAACCGCAACGATCTATTCGAAGCTTTGGGTTTGGCTGGAGAGGAACAATATGAAGGGCTGCGTCGTCGTTTACGTGCAATGGAACGTGATGGACAGCTTATCTTTACCCGTCGTCAGTGTTACGCATTGCCTGAGAAGATGGAATTGATTAAAGGCTTTGTGATTGGTCATAAAGACGGTCATGGTTGGGTACGCCCAGACGGCAGTGTGGGTAAAGACAATGATATCGTGCTGCCGCATCATCAGATGAAAACTATCATGCACGGTGATTACGTATTGGTTCAGCCTACTGACAACAGTAAGCGTGGCCGTCGTGAAGGCCGTTTGGTTCGTGTGCTTGAAGAGCGTAAAACGCCACTTGTTGGTCGCTTCTTCCTAGAGTACGGCCATTCTTATGTGGTTGCTGATGATTCGCGTATCAGTCACGACATCCAGATCCCAACTGAGCATAAAGGCGGTGCTCGAATGGGTAATGTGGTTGTGATTGAAATTACGGACCGTGGTGGTCGTTCTCGTAACATGATGGGTAAAGTGACCGAAGTTCTTGGTGAGAATATGGCTCCGGGTATGGAAACGCAGATTGCGATCCGTACTCACCAGATCCCACAAGAGTGGCCTGAAGCGGTAGATAAGCAAATCGAAAATCTTGGTGAGCATGTTCCTGAAGAAGCAAAAGAAGGACGTGTTGATCTGCGTAAATTGCCATTGGTTACTATCGATGGTGAAGATGCGCGTGACTTCGATGATGCGGTTTACTGTGAAGCGAAGAAAGGCGGCGGCTGGCGCCTATGGGTAGCGATTGCTGACGTAAGTTACTACGTTCGCCCAGAGACAGCGCTAGACAAAGAAGCGATTAACCGTGGTAACTCGGTATACTTTCCGTCACAAGTTGTCCCAATGCTGCCAGAAGTACTTTCAAATGGTTTGTGTTCATTGAACCCTCAAGTCGACCGTTTGTGTATGGTGTGTGAGATGACTATCTCAGACAAAGGTAAACTGTCAGGCTACAAGCACTACGAAGCAGTCATGAATTCTCATGCTCGTCTTACTTATAACAAAGTAGGCGCGATCTTAGATGGCAATGAAGAATTACGTGAACGTTACGAACCAGAAGTACCACATCTTGAAGAGCTTCATAAGATGTACAAGGTGCTTAAGAAAACGCGTGACGAACGTGGTGCGATTGAATTTGAAACGGTAGAAACTAAGTTTATCTTCAATGCGGATCGTAAGATTGACCGTATTGAGCCAGTAATCCGTAACGATGCACACAAGATCATCGAAGAATGTATGATTCTTGCGAATATCGCATCGGCATCTTATGTAGAAAAAGCAAAAGAGCCTGCGCTGTACCGTGTTCACGATACTCCGGGTGAAGAGCGCTTAATGGGCTTTAAGAGTTTCTTAAGTGAATTAGGTTTAACGCTGGAAGGTGGCCTGTCGCCATCTCCGGTAGATTATGCACAACTGATGCAGCAGATTAACGAACGTGAAGATCGTGAATTAATCCAAACTATGCTGCTGCGCTCAATGAAGCAAGCGGTATACAACGCGGATAACGCGGGTCACTTTGGTCTAGCTCTTAAACGCTATGCTCACTTTACCTCGCCAATTCGTCGTTACCCAGATTTGCTATTGCACCGTGCGATTAAGTACCTTATTGCGAAAGAAGAAGGCCGTAACAGCGAACGTTGGACGCCAACCGGTGGTTACCATTACACTTTCGATGATATGGATTTCTACGGCGAACAGTGTTCAATGACTGAGCGTCGTGCTGATGACGCTACACGTGAAGTGAACGACTGGCTGAAATGTGAATACATGCAAGACCATGTTGGCGAAGTGATGGATGGCGTGATTGCCAACGTAACTGGCTTCGGCTTCTTTGTGCGTCTAACGGAACTGCACATCGATGGTCTGGTACATATCTCAGCGCTAGCGAATGACTACTACCAATTTGATGCTGTTGGTCAGCGTCTGGTTGGTGAAAGTTCAGGCAATATCTACCGCTTGGGTGACTCGGTTAAAGTGAAGGTTTCGGCAGTTAACTTAGAAACTCGTCAAATCGACTTTGATTTAGAAGACACCGATCGTCAGCCGCGTGGTAAAGGTAAAACAGCCAAGAAGCGTGCTGCTGAAGCGATGAAAAAGGCGAAAAGCAAGAAGCGTTCAGCGATGAAGAGTAATAAGCCAGGTGTAGCAGCGAAGCCTTTGGTTGAACCAACTAAACGACCTGATGGAAGTAGCGAAAGCTCAGCTAAGAAGAAAAAGCCAGCGAATAAAACTGGTGCTGCTAAAGCTCGTGCAAAGAAAAAGCGTGCAGCAAGCCGTAAGCCAAAGGCTGATAAGTCTTAAGCTATCTTCATTACAGTGACGAGTAGGGCTTAAACGTCTAACGAATTTAAATGCGAGAGTATCAGGCGGAAGATGCATGCTCTCGAAATAAACAATACAGAGATGGGTGCATCGGGTTTGATGACATTCACCTCTGAGCAATAAGAGTAACCAGAGACAATGAGTAACGAATTTATTTACGGTATTCACGCGGTGAAAGCCGTACTAGAAAAAGATCCAGCACGTTTTATCGAAGCCTATGTACTGAAAGGGCGTCAAGACGATCGCCTGCTTCCATTACTGAATCAATTGCAGCAATTTGGCGTATCGATTCAACAAATGGGTCGTAAGCCGCTTGATGAAAAAGCACAAGGTGCGAATCACCAAGGTCTTATTGCTAAGGTGAAGCCTGCTAAGCAGCTTAATGAAACTCACCTAGACGATATCCTTGCGCAGCACGAACAGCCTCTGCTGTTGGTTCTAGACGGCGTAACAGACCCTCATAACCTAGGTGCTTGTCTGCGTAATGCGGATGCCGCGGGTGTTGCTGCTGTTATCGTACCGAAAGACCGCTCTTCGCCGCTAACGGCAACCGTAAGTAAGGTTGCTTGTGGCGCAGCTGAAACCGTTCCTCTAGTACGCGTAACCAACCTAGCTCGTACAATGCGTGCACTGCAAGAGCAGGGTGTATGGTTCGTGGGTACCGCAGGTGAAGCAACGCATGATATCTATCAAGCGAAGCTAACGGGTCCTCTTGCGGTAGTTATGGGTGCAGAAGGTGACGGGATGCGTCGTTTAACGCGTGAAACCTGTGATGACCTAATTAAGATTCCAATGTCAGGCAGCGTGTCAAGCCTAAACGTTTCGGTAGCATCAGGCATCTGTCTGTTCGAAGCGGTACGTCAGCGCCTAGCTCAATAGGGTTAAGCTGAGTCAAAAGGCAAAATGACCCTAAGTCTATGAATTTATTAACGCTCGCCTCTTGTTGGTGAGCGTTTCTTTTTAGGCTGTTATAGCAAAAGCCATCGGTTTGTCGGATGGCTAGATGGCGACAGAAAAACTGTTTCATTATTAGCCAAATACCGCTTGCCAATACCGGGTTCTTTCTATAATATTTGCCGTCCTTAAAACTCGGTCATTTTTCTTTAGTTCCTTGCTTCCCTTGGACGACCGAGCCTTTCGTGGAAGCTAATAATCCGTAAGGAGCAACCAAATGCGTCATTATGAAATCGTATTCATGGTTCACCCTGATCAAAGCGAGCAAGTTGCTGGCATGATCGAGCGTTACACTGGTTCAATCACTGAAGCTGGTGGTACTATCCACCGTCTAGAAGACTGGGGCCGCCGTCAAATGGCTTACCCAATCAACAAACTTCACAAAGCTCACTACGTTCTTATGAACGTTGAAGCTGGCCAAGAAGTGATGGACGAGCTAGAAACTGCTTTCCGTTTTAACGATGCAGTTCTACGTAACATGATCATGCGCACTAAAGGCGCTGTGACTGAGCAATCTATCATGCTTAAGCAAAAAGAAGAGCGTGCAGAGCGTGCTCCTCGTCGTGATGACCGTGAAGAACGTGCACCACGTCGTGAAGAAGAAGCTAAGCCAGAAGCTGCTGCTGAGTAATTCTTTTTTGGCCTTTTAGGTCATTAAATTTTATTCAACTCGTTTAGGTATTCTCACTACAAGCATTTGCTTAGACTTATTTATAAGTTCGTGTGAGTACCGCATTATTAAATTTAGATCAGGAGATAGCCCATGGCTCGTTTCTTCCGTCGTCGTAAATTCTGCCGTTTTACTGCAGAAGGCGTACAAGAGATTGACTACAAAGACGTAGCAACTCTAAAAAACTACATCACTGAAGCTGGTAAAATTGTACCTAGCCGTATCACTGGTACAAGTGCTAAATACCAACGTCAGCTAGCTCGCGCTATCAAGCGTTCTCGTTACCTAGCACTACTACCGTACACTGACAAGCATCAGTAATCGGTAATAGTTAATAATAGTTTAAGAGGACTAAGATAATGCAAGTTATTCTACTTGATAAGATCGGTAACCTAGGTGGCCTTGGCGACCAAGTAAACGTTAAATCTGGTTACGCTCGTAACTTCCTTATCCCACAGGGTAAAGCAGTTATGGCAACTAAAGACAACGTTGCTATGTTCGAAACTCGTCGTGCAGAACTAGAAGCTAAAGTTGCTGAGCAACTAGCTGCTTCAGAAGCTCGCGCTGAGAGCGTTAACACTCTAGAAGGCGTTACAATCGCTTCTAAAGCTGGTGACGAAGGTAAACTATTCGGTTCTATCGGTACTCGTGACATCGCTGACGCTATTACAGCGGCAGGTGTTGCAGTAGCTAAGAGCGAAGTACGCCTACCTGAAGGCGCTCTACGTAACATCGGCGAATTCGAAGTAAGCATCCAACTTCACTCTGAAGTTTTTGCTACTGCGAAAATCGCTATCGTTGCAGCTGAGTAATTTCAGTACCAAGACGAATTCTTTCTTTTGAAAGTTTTAAACACCAGCTTCGGCTGGTGTTTTTTTATGTCTGCAATATGAGTTTTAAGCTTTTTGGAACAGCGACGATTGCAGGAGTAGAAAGCACTAGAGAGGAGGGGGGCTTATATAGTAAAAAACGAGGGTGTTCTTTATCGATACACCGTTATACCCGCTCTCAAATTTAGAATTGAAAAAGTAGATTTACAGACAGTACAGAATCTTCTTTGTTCAACCCTTCAGGTACCTTGTCGTGGTACTGTCGAGAGTGAGCAATTTTTAGTGCGATATTGTCGGTAATATCGTTGATGGCTTCTAATTCAGTATCAAATTTTAGGTTGCTGTGGCCAGACACCAACGTCACATCGGCTTTGAGCTTCAAATTTTTCAATACCTGCCATGATGTATTTACATTGCCACGGAAAATCGCTTCTTCAACGATCTCTGGGAAGATGATGTCATCGTCGTCTAATTCATCGAGATTAGGCTCTTGGTAACGAAAACCCGGCCCCACTTCGACCTCCAACACAAACTCTTCTGTATTCGAAAACTGATAACCTAGACCGCTAGAAACGGTGTAGTCCTTAAAATAAGCACTGTATCGTGAATCGACCCCTTTAAAGCTGCCATAGAGGTAGGTTTTCGGACTTAACTTGTAGTCACTCTGAGCAGAATATGTCGATTGCCTTTTATCTTCTTCGCCATCTTTGTAGAGATTGTAATATTTCCATTCGCCACTGGTTCTATGACGGCCAGCCGTGTACTCACCGTTCAGGCGTGCATTCAGCGATCGAGAATCAGAATTACCAGTATGCGACTGATATCCAAATTCGACTTCAGTATTCAGTGGGTTCGGCAGTTCTGAATCACTCGGTGCGATATCCATATCTTTTTCTTCAGGTGTCGGTGCAACGACGATCGGCTCAGCAGCAGGTTCTGCTACCACTATCGAGTCGAGGATTGCATCAACAGAGGCTTTAGCATCATCCGCTAAGGCCGACGGAGTGCTCAGGAGACCGATGCTTAGAAGACTAGAGCTTAGAAGACCAGTGCTCAGAGCCAATAATTTGGACACGCATACCTCAGTTATACAGTGAATGAATGGAAGGATCGTAATGCTACCTTTGGTTAATTCCGTCAGCAATAGGTAAATTCTTGCTGAAGAATAAAACAAACTCATAGGATCGGATTACAAACGGATGTTCTTGGGTATAATGAACGATCATTATTAGTTATTGAGTGTAGTCATAGTGGATACCAAAAGTCAGAAATCAGCCAACGATCAGGTGGACGCCATCAAGGTCCCGCCACATTCATTAGAAGCTGAGCAATCTGTTATTGGCGGTTTGTTATTGGATAACGAACGCTGGGATACGGTGGCCGAAAAGGTTGTGGCCAAAGACTTTTATAGCCGTCCTCACCGTCTGATCTTTGAAGCGGTAAAGGATATCCTTGAAGAAAGCTCTCCTCTGGATCTTATTACACTCTCTGAACATTTAGAGCTGCGTGAGCAACTTGAAGAAGTGGGTGGCTTTGCTTACCTTGCTGACCTAGCGAAAAATACGCCAAGTGCGGCAAACATCAATGCCTATGCAGATATCGTGGCACAACGTGCATTGGTGCGTAGCCTGATTGGTGTGGCAAATGAAATTGCGGATTCTGGTTATGACCCTCAAGGTCGTACATCGGAAGAACTTGTTGATCTTGCTGAGAGTAAAGTTTTCGCGATTGCCGAAGGCCGAGCAAGTGAAAATGAAGGTCCACAAAACGTTGATAGCATTCTAGAGAAGACGCTAGAACGTATCGAAATCTTATATAAATCGCCACAAGATGGTGTGACAGGTGTCGATACGGGTTTCAACGACCTCAATAAGAAAACGGCAGGCCTTCAGGGTTCTGACTTAATCATTGTTGCTGCGCGTCCATCGATGGGTAAAACCACGTTTGCGATGAACCTATGTGAAAACGCAGCGATGAAGCAAGACAAGCCAGTGTTAATCTTCTCGCTAGAGATGCCAGCTGAACAGCTGATGATGCGTATGCTTGCATCACTTTCTCGCGTAGACCAAACCAAGATTCGTACCGGTCAGTTAGACGATGAAGATTGGGCTCGTATCTCGTCGAGTATGGGTATTCTGATGGATAAGAAGAATATGTATATCGATGACAGCTCGGGTCTAACGCCAACAGAAGTACGTTCTCGAGCTCGACGAATTGCTCGTGAGCATGATGGCATCTCTATGATCATGATAGATTACCTTCAATTAATGCGTGTACCTTCGTTATCTGATAACCGTACTCTAGAGATCGCCGAGATTTCTCGCTCATTGAAAGCACTAGCAAAAGAGCTCAACGTACCAGTTGTGGCACTTTCTCAGCTTAACCGTTCCCTAGAGCAGCGTGCTGATAAGCGCCCAGTAAACTCGGATTTGCGTGAATCAGGTTCGATCGAGCAAGATGCCGACTTAATCATGTTTATCTATCGTGATGAGGTTTATAACCCAGATAGTTCATTGAAAGGCATCGCTGAGATCATCCTTGGTAAGCAACGTAACGGCCCGATCGGTTCGGTTCGTCTTACATTCCAAGGTCAACATTCCCGATTTGATAACTATGCAGGTCCTGCATTTGATGATGAGTAATCACTAATGACTTACATGAAAGCAGCGACGGCGAGTATTGACTTAAACGCGCTTGAACACAACCTGAACCAGATAAAGTCGAAGGCTCCTCATTGCAAGGTAATGTCTGTTGTGAAAGCCAATGGCTACGGACATGGCTTACTGCATATAGCCAAGCATTCAAAAAGCTCTGATGCTTTTGGTGTGGCGCGTATTGAAGAAGCATTACAGCTTCGTGCTGGTGGCATTGTTAAACCTATTTTGTTGCTAGAGGGGTTTTATTCTTCGGGCGATTTACCCATCCTGGTGACCAATAACATCCAAACGGTAGTGCATTGCGAAGAGCAATTAAGCGCGCTAGAGAATGCAGAGTTGGAAACACCTGTTGTGGTTTGGCTAAAAGTCGACAGTGGTATGCATCGCCTAGGTGCTCGTCCTGAGCAATACCAAAACTTTGTTGAGCGCTTACATCAATGTGCGAATGTCGCTAAACCTCTGCGCTACATGAGCCACTTCGGTTGTGCTGATGAACTTGATAGAGCAACCACCGTTGAACAGACCGAGCTTTTCTTATCGCTCACCGACGGTTGTGAAGGTGAGCGTTCACTTGCTGCTTCTGCGGGTCTATTAGCTTGGCCAGACAGCCATCTTGATTGGGTTCGCCCGGGAATTATCTCTTACGGTGTTTCTCCTTTTGCTGATAAATCAGCGCAAGATCTTGGCTTTTATCCTGTAATGACTTTGACCTCTCACCTGATAGCCGTTCGTGATGTTAAAGCGGGTGAAAGTGTGGGCTATGGCGGTAACTGGACCAGTGAGCGAGATACCAAGGTTGGTGTGATCGCGATAGGTTATGGTGATGGTTATCCTCGCACTGCTCCTAACGGCACTCCAGTATTCGTTAACGGCCGAAAAGTACCGATCGCAGGACGTGTATCAATGGACATGTTAACGGTTGATCTTGGCCCTGATGCGGCAGATAAAGTCGGTGATGAAGCAACATTATGGGGTAAAGATTTACCTTCAGAAGAAGTCGCAGAACATATCGGCACTATCGCTTACGAGCTGGTCACTAAGCTGACTTCGCGTGTTGCGATGGAGTACGTGAAGTAGCTAATACGAAGTAACTATGGATCCTATAAGTAAATGATGTTCATACGAACGACTCGACACTGGTTAATGTCTGCAATGGTATTACTCGGTGTCAGCTTGTCTTCTCCCGCTGTGAGTGAAGAAAAAGATTCAGCCTTTGTTCCTTTCTATTTTAGTACTGAAACCATGGGTAATACCTTTGGGGTTGCTGGTGTCGCAAAGGGTGCTTGGCAACCTCAAGCCGCTCTGTTTGGCATGGCGCTTTATTCAGATAAAGACAGCTACGTCGGTTTCTTATCAGCCTTTAACTTCGCACTGTCTGAGAACGTATTGTTCAGTACTCAGATGTACCAAGCTCGCTTTAACGAAAACCCGTATTACATTGGCTCTCAAGGCGATAATGATTCATCCATTGATGATAAAACCATTGCTGACGGCTTAGAAGAAAACTATCAGGTTGAGTTTAAGTATCTGCTGCCTTGGGGCAATGTTGCAGAGCATGGCTTGCTAGGAGCTTTCCAACCTATCAAAGATGTGAGCTTTGCTTCCCCATTAGAGTCGGGTGTCAGTTCGATTGTCTTTACGCCTTTTTATACGGCTCGTGAGCTAGAAGGCTTAAACAATAGCGAACAAGCGACAGGTTTTAGTTTGGCGTTTGATTGGGATAACCGTGATAGCACACGCAACCCAACCAAGGGATCTCATACCAATCTTGAGTTTACTACCGGCGCTGAAAGTTGGTCTAACGATGACTTATGGCTGAAGTGGACATTCCAAAACAGTCAGTATTTTGCATTGGGTCCTTTGGGGAACTTATTCGATCAACAAGTCGTGGCATTTGATGTCTATACCGCTGACACGCCTACGTGGGGCAACTGTTCCGGGAAAAATTGTGCTCGTCCACCGGAAACAGAGCAAGCTCGACTCGGTGGCTTATATCGCTTAAGAGGTTATACCGGAGGCCGTTACCACGGTCGTTCTGCTATTCACTACTCTGCGGAATATCGAGTGCTTCCTGATTGGCAACCATTGGCCGATATCCCACTGATTAACTACTACGATTTGCCTTGGTGGCAGTGGGTGGCGTTTGCTGAAGTCGGGCGTGTTGCTGATGAGTACGATATCAAAACACTGCACACAGACATGAAATGGAGCCTAGGCGGGGCAGTTCGTTTCCAGGTTGAAGGCATTGTTGTACGTGCTGAATTAGCGCGAGGCGGTGATGAAGGGACCTTTAGGGTTATGATAAACCAGCCTTTCTAATTCTGGTTTTACCAACTCGACTCTCTTATATTTTTAAAGGGTGACACATAACTGTGTCACCCTTTTTGTTTTCTACCATTATGTTTGTTAAGCGGTATTTCACTGTTGATGACTTAACGTTACTCACCTTGAATGGTCGCAATAACGGTACGGCTTCCACCACAATCTCGGTGTTCACCTAAGTAAATGCCCTGCCATGTCCCCAAAGCTAAACGCCCATTGGTAATCGGAATTGTCACACTGGTGCCTAGTGTCGATGCTTTAATGTGAGCGGGCATGTCATCATCACCTTCGTAGGTGTGCTTGTAGTAGGGGGCTCGTTCGGGCACAAACTTATTAAAGTGTGATTCCATATCGGCGCGGACAGTAGGGTCTGCGTTCTCATTTAGCGTAAGGCTAGCAGAAGTATGCTGAATGAATAGATGTAATAAACCAACAGACAGTGAATGGATATCGGATATCTGTTGTTCAATTTCATCAGTGATGAGATGAAATCCACGTTTTTGTGCGTGTAGGTGTATCGTCTTCTGAATCCACATACGCCATCCTCTATAATGTATTTGGAAAAAAAGTGGTTTAACGCTATCTTTTGAACTTGAATTTATCAGGTTTCGCTCACATTTAATGATGTGAGCGCTAGAGTCAGTACCGATTCTTCTATCAGGAAATCTAATTCTGATTTATCTCAAGGTACCGCTCTTCATATGCGGCATAATACGTCGTGAAAAAAAATTACAAAGAATCTTTCAGTGGTGATGCGATTTGGTCATCATAGAAAAATATAAACTTTCGCCTAATCGGGGGTTCTATTCATCACTTTGGTGACGTCTAGAATAAAACCTACAGTAACATCGGGATAGATACCATGTTGAAAAATATCAACCCAACGCAAACACAAGCGTGGAAAGCTCTAACTGCACATTTTGAGTCTGCTCAAGATATGGATATGAAAGAGCTATTTGCTCAAGATGCAAAGCGTTTCGAGAGCTTTTCTACTCGTTTCGGTTCAGACATCTTAGTGGATTACTCTAAGAACCTTATCGACGCTGAAACTATGCAGCACCTATTTGCTCTTGCGAACGAGACTGAAGTTAAGTCTGCAATCGAAGCAATGTTCGGCGGTGATGCAATCAACAAGACTGAAGGTCGTTCAGTTCTTCACACTGCGTTACGTAACCGTAGCGACAAGCCAGTAATGGTTGATGGCAAAGACGTAATGCCAGCAGTGAACGCAGTACTAGCAAAAATGGAATTGTTCACACACCGTATCGTTTCTGGTGAGTGGAAAGGTTACACAGGTAAAGAGATCACTGATGTAGTCAACATCGGTATCGGCGGTTCAGACCTTGGTCCATACATGGTAACTGAAGCACTTACGCCATACAAAACTCGCCTAAACATGCACTTTGTTTCTAACGTAGACGGCACTCACATCGTTGAGACACTTAAGCCTCTTAACCCAGAAACAACACTGTTCCTAGTGGCATCTAAGACATTTACCACTCAAGAAACAATGACGAACGCACACTCTGCGCGTGATTGGTTCTTGGCTGAAGCGGGCGATTCAGCACACGTTGCTAAGCACTTCGCAGCACTATCAACAAACGCGGCTTCAGTTGCTGAGTTTGGTATTGATACTGACAACATGTTCGAATTCTGGGATTGGGTAGGCGGTCGTTACTCACTATGGTCAGCGATCGGTCTTTCTATCTCACTATCTATCGGCTTCGATAACTTCGCTGAGCTACTCGATGGCGCACATGAGATGGATAACCACTTTGCTTCAACGGAATTTGAAAGCAACATTCCAGTGATCCTTGCGTTAATTGGTGTTTGGTACAACAACTTCCACGGCGCTGAGTCAGAAGCAATCCTACCTTACGATCAATACATGCACCGTTTTGCTGCTTACTTCCAGCAAGGTAACATGGAATCTAACGGTAAATTCGTTGACCGTGAAGGTAACCCAGTAGAGTACCAAACAGGCCCTATCATCTGGGGTGAACCTGGTACAAACGGTCAGCACGCGTTCTACCAACTGATTCACCAAGGCACTAAGCTGATCCCATCAGACTTCATTGCTCCGGCTATCAGCCACAACCCAGCATCTGATCACCACCAGAAGCTAATGTCTAACTTCTTTGCTCAAACTGAAGCGCTAGCTTTCGGTAAGACAAAAGAGACAGTAGAAGCTGAATTCCTAGCGGCTGGCAAAACAGCTGAAGAAGTTGCTGAGCTAGTACCTTTCAAAGTATTTGAAGGTAACCGCCCAACGAACTCTATTCTTGTTAAGCAAATCAACCCTCGCTCTTTAGGTAACCTAATCGCGATGTACGAGCACAAGATCTTCGTTCAAGGCGTTATCTGGAACATCTTCAGCTTCGACCAATGGGGCGTAGAACTTGGTAAGCAACTAGCAAACCAAATTCTTCCAGAGCTTGCAGACGATGCACAAGTAACGTCTCACGACAGCTCTACTAACGGTCTAATCAACGCATTTAAAGCGCTGAAAGCTTAAGACTGTTTAAGTCACACCAAGTCATAACTGTAAACGCCAACCTTTCGGTTTAATGCCGTTCGGATAAGCATTATTGCTTGAACCTGAACGGATATTTGGCTGGGACAAAGAGGACTGAACGTGGAAACGTTCGGTCCTTTCTTTTATCTGGAAGAATGAAGTGACTCAAACTGTCTCTCATCCTTTTCAGTTTTACAGGTAGAGTTCCGTCTGGGCTTAAAGCT
>NZ_JBFRKT010000062.1:0-560 GCF_041469545.1 Vibrio sp. 10N.286.49.C3 | reverse complement strand
ACTGTCGATGTGATGCCAGTGCAAAGTGCAGATGGTGCAACAATCACTCAGTTCGTTTATGACGGACAACTTAGAACACTGGTTCAAACAGATACTGGTGAGCAGCGGTTCGGTTTCACTGAAGGGACGCTAGTCATCACCCTTCAAGGTGAAGTGCGTTTTGAACCCAATAGAAATTTAGATCATACGAACAACGAAGACATCGTTAAAACAATCGTAGTGACGTCAAGTGACTTTGATAAAGATCCGGTGACATCTACTGTGAAGTTGACCATCACCGATGGTGATATTCCAACGATTAATACCATTCCAAGCGTCACGCTATCAGAATCTAATCTTATCGATGGTTCGGCAGCAAGCAATGCTCCGGTGAGCCAAACTGAGACTATTCAGTTTACTAATCAAAGTGATAATGTCACCAGTTTCCGCATTGATCCAAGCTTATTTAATACCAACGATACACTTAAATCTAATGGGTTGGTCGTTGAGCTTAAAGCCGATCCAAACACGACTGGGGGGTACATCGGCTTTGTGAAAGACGGAGCTAACCCAGAGGTTCC
>NZ_JBFRKT010000061.1:0-7544 GCF_041469545.1 Vibrio sp. 10N.286.49.C3 | reverse complement strand
GTTTTATAACGAGGTTTAGGTATAGGGCTACAAGAGGGAGTGAATGTAGCTGATCAGATCGTAGGTTTAGTTCCAATGAATTACGCAACAAAGCCGAGACTATGGGGAAATCACTTTTGGGCTAGAGGGTATTTTGTAGATACGGTCGGTGTGAATGAAAAAGTCATTCGCCGATATGTACGACACCAAGATAAGCAGGACATAGAGTATGAGCAACAACTGTAGTTATTGAAGAATTGATAGCGCGGAAGCCCCTTTCTAGGGATGATAAAGCGAAATTGCCTTCTAAGAAGGCGGATATTTTTTCAGTCTTGCATTGTAAAGGGGTCAAGGAAATGGGCATGGCTTAGACCATAAATATAATGAACCAAATGTTTGTCTGCCCATTAGGTTTTCGGGCAGACAATTAGCTTAATTTTTAAAAGAAGCCTAAAGGATTAACACTGTGGCTAACGATGATATTTTTGGTGTTCTGGTAGTGGTCTAGCATCATTTTGTGTGTTTCTCTACCAATCCCGGACTTTTTATAGCCGCCAAACGCAGCGTGAGCAGGGTAAGCATGGTAGCAGTTAACCCAAATTCGCCCAGCTTGTATATTTTTCGCCATATGTGAAATCAGATTGTTGTCACGTGTCCATACTCCAGCACCTAAGCCATACTCAGTATCGTTGGCGATTGCCAGAGCTTCTTCAGTGTCCTTAAATGTAGTAACAGCAACGACTGGGCCAAAAATCTCTTCTTGGAAAATACGCATATCGTTAGTTCCTTTGAAGAGGGTAGGCTCGACAAAGTAACCATTGTCTTCATTGCTGTTACCACCAATAAGTAATTCGGCACCTTCTTCATGACCAAGAGCTATGTATTTGCGAATTTTGTCAAATTGCTCTTGTGACACCTGTGAACCAACTTGTGTGTCGGTATCGAGTGGGTTTCCTTGTTGGATCGTTTTCATGCGAGTTTGCAAACGTGAAATGAAGCGATCGTAAATTGATTCATGAATCAAAACTCGAGAAGGACACGTGCAGACTTCACCTTGATTGAAAAAAGCTAACAAGACACCTTCGATACACTTATCAAGGTAACTGTCTTCGTGATCAAATATATCAGCCATAAAAATATTTGGAGATTTACCACCTAGCTCGACTGTTGACGGAATTAGGTTCTCAGCGGCACACTTCAGAATATGCTGTCCAACTTCTGTAGAGCCAGTAAAGGCTACTTTAGCAATCTTTTTATGTGTAGCAAGTGCTTGACCTGCTTCTGAACCATAGCCATTTACGACATTGATTACACCGGCAGGGACTAGATCTTCGATGAGCTCCATCAATACTAAGATTGATGCAGGAGTTTGTTCCGCTGGTTTTAATACTACGCAGCAGCCAGCAGCCAGCGCGGGTGCCAGCTTCCAAGCGGCCATTAAGAGTGGGAAGTTCCATGGGATAATTTGTCCTACAACACCAACAGGTTCTGGGAAGTGGTAGGTCATGGTTTGTGAATCTAGTTCCGCAGCGGAACCTTCTTGAGCTCTAATGCATCCAGCAAAATAGCGGAAATGGTCGACAACGAGTGGAATATCAGCGGCGAGAGTCTCGCGAATAGGTTTCCCATTGTCCCATGTTTCAGTAATAGCAAGCATCTCAAGGTTGTTCTCAATACGCTCAGCTATCTTTAATAATATGTTTGAACGCTCAGTGACTGATGTTGAAGCCCAGTCATTTTTCGCATTGTGCGCAAAATTAACTGCCAAATCGATGTCTTCTTGAGTCGAAGCTGGAATTTCACAAATTACAGAATGGTTGATTGGGGAGGTATTAGTAAAATATTTTCCATGTTTCGGTGCTACCCATGCCCCTCCTATGAAGTTTTGATACTGCGGCTTGAAATCGACAATCGAATTTTCAGTTCCTGGTTGTGCATATAACATTTTCAGTTCCTTTTTTTAGATTCTGTGCGTTATTATCCACCCGCACATGAAAAATAAAATAAGCAACTTCAACCATAGGTTAAGCTAGAATAAAAATAGCCATACTAAATCAATGGTTTATATGTTAACCGTGAAACTAAAAGTCTTGAATGCTTAGGGTATATGTCTTTTTCTAATGAATTTCATTTTAATATGCTAGTTCTATCAATGTAAATAGATCGCTATCATTACCAATATAGTAACCAAATAGGACATATATATCTGATCTTATGGACGTAATAATGGTGTTATTTTTATAACTACATGATATTTGGTTGGTTTGTTTTGTTGGTGCAATTGGTTTCACTGTTTTATTTTAAACATATAACGTTAACATATGAGGAACAAGAACAATGAACTAGAGGAATGTAAAGTGTATCAAGAATTGAGCCAACTGTTAGATGACATTGGATATGCATTTGATAAGCATGAGCTGAAGATATGTACTATCAGAGCTCAAAAAAACAAAGTTATAAAAGCGATGATTGTAAAGGCAAAAGAACTAAATTTTGATATTTCGTCAAATCTATCGAAAAGTGTCTTGTCAGCGATAGTTAGTCAGGAAGACATTAACGAGCAACAAGCGATTGACGTTTTGACGAAGTATGTAATTAGCGACAATATAATTCAAAGAGAAATGAGAGAGAGCCTTTTCCTTGCTGCGATGAGGAAAAGCGAAGAGTTTCATATTGTTATGCTATTGAATGGAGAAGGGGTAAATCGTGTTATCTGAAGAAATGCTTTATGAAAGAACCAAAGAAGCGCTGCGATGCGCACGCTTGCTTGAGCTTGATACATCCCAACAATTTATTAGAACATGTTTGAGTGCTTGTGTGGCTGATAAGCGTATTCATATTAACAATATTGGTGAGGTATTAAGCCATTCAATTGCTTATCCGAGTAAATTATTAGCTGGTGCATATGAGTCCAGTGAGCTTCATCGGTCCATAACCCCTGTCTTAGAAAAACTCTCTCAATAGTATTTGTCTGAGTGGCAAAAATGTCACATCAAAAGTAGTTGCTTGGGCCTAATCTGGCAGTCATTATTTTTTAAGCGATGTTTGTCAGATTGAACCTAAGGCTGAACTTTTTACGGTTTACGAGCTAACAGTGTATCTAGTGAATGTTAGTTGCCACTTTTTATCCACATGATTACTCGCCCTGAATTTTATAATCAATACGCATTTGACTCACCAAGATCGTCATCGTTTATTTCTTGCAGGTAAATTAGTCGACTTTGTTTTTGTTTCGCTTTTCTTTCCCTTGTGGTTTGTCGTTGAACGCTTGCAGATACAAGCGTAGGCGGAGAGACATCAACTTTCTTAAAGTTGAATTGATGAAGGCTGTGGAGCTCAAAGCCGGAGAGATACCAGCTTTATTATTGGGTTAATCATTTCAATCCAAGTGAATAACTCCCTTTTTAGCTAAGGGCTTAGGTCCAGTTAGAATTAAGGTGCTTAAATCTCACAAGCCTGTGTCGTTTTGCGATATTCTGTGGGCGTCATGTCGTAAAATTTTTTAAACAGCGACCTAAAATGGTTTGTGTCACTGTAACCAACTTGCTGGGATATTTGTTCTATGTTTAAGCTGGTAGTGTCCAGCTTGTCTCTCGCTAATACCACTCTAATACGTTGTATGTAGTTCATTGGAGATTCGCCAGTTGCTGCTTTGAAGCGACGTTTCATTTGCCTTTCACTCAAAAAACTTTTCTCTGCACACATAGCGACAGATAGCCTGCTTGGGTCTTCATTGTGCATCCACTCTTGTAACCGATCAATCAAACTGTCGCTATGTTGATGGTATTGAGCAAAGCTCGTTAAACAAATTCGCTTAATTTTTGAAACATCACCTCCTAAGTACTGTTCACATTTAATTCTTTGGGCCGTGCCTAACAAAGCATCAATTAACAAAATTGTTGCAGCAAAGTATTCTTTAATGCTGGAGGTGCAAATATATCGGTCTTCATGAGTTATTTTCAAGTGTGGTTTGAATTTTACTTGGGGGAATTGATTTCGAAAATCTTCAGCATATACCCAATGTGTAGTTGCGCTTCGTTTGTTTAAAACCCCAAGCTCAGCCAGAAGAAATGTCCCCGTACATAAAGAGAGAACAAATTCACACTGCGTAATTTGTTTTTTTAGCCAATATTTAACCTCTTTGGGTAAGACATAAGACCCCTTATTTATGTCACCACAAGCACCTATTATTAAAATGTCGGTATGTTCGACGGATTCCCAATGCGTACTACTGTTAATTGTTAGCCCCCCTAAGAATTGAGTCGGCCCCCCTGTGACTGATACATAACTGACCTGTGGCGCTGGTAATCCTGCTTGCATTGAAGCAATTGTCAGCATTTCGATTGGTCCCGAAATTGCTGTGATTGGGCTTCCTTCTAACAAGAGTGCAGTAATCTTTAAAGGTTCTCTTTTTCTGATCATGAGTATTACGTTTCTCAAATATGTCCTATTTGCTAGTACTATGTCCATAAACCCTTAAGAACACTAATAAACAAATCCGAAATTTAAATTACTCGTCATTAGATTGATTTTAAATGAATAAATTAAGTCATTGATATTTACATGTTTATAATCAACATGTTTAGTTATAACTAAATCTGTTGATGATTTAGATTGATTACTCTAATTAATCGGCCGTGATACACTGGACACTGCCGGTCAATAAACTGGAATAACAGAAAATATACTTATCTTGGTATAAGGTCTGGAAAAATTGTTCCGATGAATTCTCAATCAAGTGTGCTTCAGTGAAATCAAGTTCTGTTGAGGGAGTGTAGTTTGCGCTACGTAGCGCGTTGGTTGTCGAAAAGAGGTCTGCACCCCAGAAATAAACGGAGTAATAGATGTTGAGGGCTTTGTTTTCGCCTTCGGATAATAAGCTACAATGCGCATCGTGAACTCCTCCCCACAGATGATCTACGGTAATTACTTCTTTGAAGGAGTCGACTTCAAATTTTTTATATGTACGACCATGAGAAAATAACATGATGTTGTTTCGACCATCTAAGAATAGAGGATGATTAAGGGTATTTATCCATGAGATAAACGTAATGACGAGTATATTTGCCAAGACCAGAAAAATAATGGCTTTACCGACATTGTTCATTAATTTCCTCTCTTACTTGCTCGATTGAATAGTCTCGGGAAAAACTAAAATTCATTGTGTTGTGTTCATGTAAATTATTAGGTTGATAAACACACGATACATAGAGTTGCTCAGGGTTTTCAGAAATATAGAGCATACGTAAGTCACTTGAGTATCTCCCTTTGAGGTCATTGAAACGTTTATCTCCATTTTTAGTATCAGTAAAATAGTACGTTACGCCCAAATGTTCACGCTGGTTCCATTGAATACGATCTGTGGTGCTATTGTAATATATGATCCGCGTTAACCAAGTGAGACTAACTAAAAATAACAGTGAGAGAGTCAATAGAATGAATCTTTGAAGGTATTGTAGATGGGCCGATAGACTGGTCTTCTCATGGTCTTGAGGTTGGAGAGTGTCTGGGATTATTTCTGAACTAGGTGTTGATGAGTTGTTTTGTTCAAGAACTATTGGCACCTCAAGGCTTATTATGTTGCTTACCAGTAAATAACCATGCTTTGGGACTGTTTTTATAATATTTTGTTGTCGGCCATTGTCACCTAAAGCTATACGTAGGTGGGCTATAGACTGAGTTAAACTAGCTTGCGAGACGACTCGCCCTGGCCAAGCCACGTCGATTAGGGTACTTTTTAAAACGGTTTCGCCTTGATTTTGACATAAAAGCTCTAAAATTTTGCAATCTGTAGAGTGCAATTTTTTGCTCTCCCCATTACTTTGGTTAGTTAGCTGGCGCCTAAGGGTTGGATTAAATATCCACATGCTATGTTGTTTTCTTGTCATTGACGTCAATTTTTTCTTTATTTTCAGATATATTGACACATTGAACTGAGTTGTTCGACAGTTGGATGTAACAATATTGGTGGGAGGTTTCTAACAAAGTTTGAAAATTTTCTTCGCCGCCATCAAAGAGCGCATGTTGCTCTGGTAAATCAAAATATTCTGTTTCTGGAGTGTTAACCAGTTGATTTATATATTTTATGGAATAAATGGATTTCGGCCAAAAGGTAATAAGAAATTGTGTGTCCAGTTTTTTTCCATTGTCGAAATGGATAGAAGCCATTAATAGAAATCGGTTCCATAGATAAGGTTTTAAGTGATAGTCGATTTTTCTGTATTTCTTATCTCCCATTTGCTCACCGTAAGTCAGAACTGTTTTACTTATTTGGGTATTAACGTTTTGAGCAAAACTAGGAATAAACGATGCATTGAGAAAAATTTGAATAGGCAACAAGGCAAGTAAAAAGACAACGCTAAGCAAATAGTGTTTATTGGCATTTTTGTACAATATCATTGCTAATCCCCTCTATAGCGCGCTTAACATCAATGGAAAAGTTGATGCTTTGGCCGTAAGGTGATGATGCATTCTGGTGAATGCAACTTACATAAATCCTAGTTTTATTTGAAGCAATATAAAAATTCACATTGTTTAAAGTAGGGTGCCTAATCAGCTGTTCTAAGAGTTGTTGACTATGAAAATCGTTGTTCTTGATCGTAAAGGTGTTAGTTTGAGAGTTCAACCTTGACATGTTCAGTTTAGGTTCGCTTTGTGAAGGTATGAACAAAAACCAAAACAGTAAACAGTTCATGCTGACTAATAAAACTATTACGCTAGCTTGCCAAGAACATTTAAGCTTAAAAGCCACTACCTTATCAGGTCGCCTAGTCTCGGGTTGGGCTTGGTTAGTTAAAACTAGAGCTATTTTATTATAAGCGACAAAGTAACCGGCTTTAGGTACGGTTCGAATGATACATTGTGCTTCCACTGTATCATTCAAAGCTAAACGTAATGATGCAATGGCGTGTGTGATACTGGCATCTGAAACAAATTTCCCCGGCCAAATTTTTTTGTGAATTTCAGATTTAGTTACGACTCGATGGTCATTCGACAGTAAGAGCAATAATAACTGGCTTTCTGTTTTTGTTAGTCTCTTTTCTTCACCTGATATTTTATTTCGAAGTTGAGAGTGTTCATGAGGTCTAAAATCCCACATAGATAGCTGCATACCTATACTTGGTGTTGTTTTTAAATGAAATATTACAAACTTACCAAATTATTCAATAGACAACAACTAGTAAAATAGTATGAACTCGAGTTTATAATAAGAATTGATTATAGGCGTTGAGGGCAATTTTGCTTTGTTTTTTAACGAGAACTTTGAAAGGTATACTTAAATCAGCACAGTTACTTCCATTTATGTGTCTGGTTTCATTGAGATGCGTTGATGCCTTCCTCTTGTGAGTTCGTATGTATAATGATATCGACTCTACTTGACTAATCTATGGGATTGCATCGGTGTACTATTGGAGAGAGGCAGTTGTAACTAAGTTGATATTATTTAATGAAATGATGGAGTGCCATGTTGTATTTTATTATATAATTTTCAATTAAAATTTCTTCTACTAATGCTTCTAATATAGATGATTCTTTTAGTTTAAGAGCGGCTTTGTTGCGTAATT
>NZ_JBFRKT010000060.1:0-6786 GCF_041469545.1 Vibrio sp. 10N.286.49.C3 | reverse complement strand
GCACGTCACTATAGCTTCTCTCCGGTTGAACCTTCCCCAGAACATAAAATTGTGGTTGAGTTTGCTGGCCAGTGGTCAAGCAATGCGGCATGTTTGATGTTGGGTAAAACTGAGGCTCAAAAAGAAAAAGTCACCGTAGGCAAGGCCGATACCGGGAACAAACACCGCAGTCTCGCGACATTTAAAGATCTCGAAGCTGAGGGCAAAACGCTTTACATCAAAATCCCTTGTTCTGACCAGCCTCAGCCAATTTTTCTTAAACTCGCAGAAGGCTTGCAACCCGTTGATAAAGAAACTCAGATGGATGAGTGGGACAACGTGTTGGTGCCGGTGGTTCCTGTTCATAAAGGTGATTCAGGGTATGTATCGATTGATCGTGGTTACGTTTATGTCGTTTGGCAATCAGAAGTTTGGCGAGAAATCCAAGTTCAAAACGACGGACGCTTTTCTGATGTCGATCTATCACTCTACCAAAGCACTAAGTCCTCGCCTCAAAGATCGGTCGATATTAGCTTATATGATGAAGACTCCGAGGCATTTCTATCAGGGGAAGCGTTTCAGTTGTACCAAGACGGTAAAAAAGTCTATGAGGGTGTGTTGGACGAATATGCTTGCGCCCGTGTTTTTGGTCTTACTGCAGAAGAAGTTGAGGTAGTGGTCGCTGATTGGCCTAACGAAGGCGAAACATACACAGAATTACTTCAAACCGAATTGAGTCCATTTAAGGCTGGAAGTAAAACAAAGAGAGAGCCACTTGGTGTTCCTTTGCCTCATATTTGGCTTCCATACAAAATAAACGGTAGCGTACAAAGTGATATTGCCCTTTATTATTCTCGGGCTCAGCTCAATACTCAGCAACTCAAAGAATTAAAGAGCGGGAATAATGAAAAAGCGGTTAAAGTAGACCTCAGCGATTATTCTTCTGCTCATAACTTTGATGCGAGCTCCGAACCTGTGATTTCGCTGCCGAATCTAGATACTCAAGCGCCAAGCAAATCAGATTACAATGTCGTTAGTCAAAAAGAGCAAGGTGTCGCTGCCGCTGTTGTTAACTCCCCAAGCGAAGGCATCGTAATTACCTATAAAAGTAACCCCCAGTGCGATCAACCAGATGATTATTTCCAATTGACGTGTGTTGATGAAACATGGAGCCAAAAGATTTTTTTGCGCGAGGCTGAGTTTGTTGATCAGTATTGTAAAGAAGTCGTGTTTAGTGGTTGGCTACCAGAAGTCAAACGGGTCAATCTAACCCGTCATTGCCGATCTCATAACTCAGATAAAACGGTCTTAATGTCAGTAATTTATCAAGACATTGAACTCACCCAATTATTATAAAATGAAAGTACATTATAAAATGAAACGAACAACGTTAAGTATCGCGCTTCTTTCGACAGTTATGTTATTAACAGGCTGTGGTGAAGAAAGTAATCAAACTTCGAATACTGCAACAACACAATCCGTAGAAAAAGAACCCGCTCAGAAGGCTTGTTACGATGTTGGTGAAACAACGTCATTCGAACGCAAAGACGTAACAGGACCACGCTGCCAATGGCGAAGTGAGCACAACTTTATTGTTTATTCTGAAGACCTTTCCAAGCCTGAATACCCAGGTACGCTTCCCGTAAAACCAGGCTATGCTGTTCGCAGAGCAAAAGAGTGGCCCCGTGAAGACTTGTCTGATGCGAGCTCTTATGACAAACCTCGAATTCAGTTTTGGTGGAATAATGTCAGCTCTCGAGACCCTCTCGTAAATGATTACGAAAATGGCTACAAAATTTGGAGCGTGAAAATTGATGGGACAGATTTACGTTTAGTTACGGATGATATGCCAAGTATGGCTTCACCACAGAACTATGTGACGAGTCGTTCACCCAATAATCGTTATGTGGCTTATGCCTATAGCTTTGGTGGGCCTTTGATAAAGGCGATCTTTGACATAGAAACGCAACAGAGCATTCAACTGGGCAGCGCGAGTACTAAGCCATATTTGGTCTGGGCGGACGATTCTAGTTACATCTATTTCTCAGACGGTTTTAAGCGTTTTAAATACACACTCGCGACGGGAACCAAAGAAGAGGTAGATGTACCATTGTCTGAAGATACGGTCATTGTAGATGGCAAGTTAATCAATGCCGCGGGCTTGGGGGTTGGGGTTTATGACGCCAAGACACTCAAACGCTTATACACTATTTTACCTGAAAAAGAGTTTGAAGATTCCGTAGATATTGAGAAGCGCATTTACCGTCAAATTGCGATCAGCCCTAATGGTAAGTATGTATGGGGAATCAACTCGTACCGCAAAGTGCTGATTAACGTAGAGGATAAAACTTGGCTTGCGTTTTCTAAGGAAGGCGATGAAAAGAAAGTTTATGCGAAAGTGGTCAATATCAGTAACAACGGCAATGAAACACAAATAGGGGCAGCCAAAATAACCATAAGACGCTACGGGGCAGATTACCGTTATGAAATGAATGGAAATGGCGCTCAGTCATGGAAGGTGATTCAATCTGGTCAAAACACGATAACACCAGTGTTATATAATGCCGATACCAATGGTGGGCGTTTTCTGGAGGTAGATAACGATGAGTCACGACTTTAAGCATTTACCAACGGATGTCTACTTGTTCGGTGTCGATTTTCCTAATATTGGGGATGCACAGACCCCTCAATATAGAGCGATTAATATCGAAAAAGACCTGACCTCATTAGAAGAGTTGAAAAATATCCGCCCTATGTCACGGCTTCCCATTGCCATAAATTTGGGTGAGGAAAGCGCAGCCCTTTGGGCGACAGACGATTTAGGTCGTTTACATGTGCTGGGTGATTCAACGCAGAAAAATCAAAAAACCAATATCAATCAGGTTTTGGCACTGCGTTCGCCAGTACATGAGTTAGCAGAGAAGACGTACAAGCTGTCTTTTCCCGAATGGTCAATGCTTACAGAGTTGGCGATTGGTGCGCAGAGTGATGCTCGGCCAATGAAAAAGGCGTGTGTAGACCTTGTCTCTATCTGGGGAACCTAAAGGGATATGGGAGCGAGCAAACTCTGAACTCGATACATGTTGATAGGGTGAGCAATAGCAGTTCAGAGCGCGTTCATAAAGCCAACTACCAGCAAGTTGTCGATGATGTACCTTTGGCACGTCACTACAGCTTTTCGTCAGTGGAACCTTCACCAGAACATAAAATTGTTGTTGAGTTTGCGGGACAGTGCGATCAACCGGATGATTATTTCCAACTGACGTGTGTTGATGAAACATGGAGCCAAAAGATTTTTTTGCGCGAGGCTGAGTTTGTGGATCAATATTGTAAAGAAGTCGTGTTTAGTGGTTGGTTACCAGAAGTTAAAAGGGTCAATCTAACCCGTCATTGCCGATCTCATAACTCAGATAAAACGGTCTTAATGTCAGTAATTTATCAAGACATTGAACTCACGGAACTATTATAAAATGAAACGAACAACGTTAAGTATCATGCTTCTTTCGACAGCTATGCTATTAACAGGCTGTGGTGAAGAAAGCAATCAAACTTCGAATGTTGCAACAACACAATCTGTTGGAGAAGAACCTGCTCAGAAGGCTTGTTACGATGTCGGTGAAACAACGTCACTCGAACGCAAAGATGTAACAGGACCACGCTGCCAATGGCAAAGTGAGCACAACTTTATTGTTTACTCTGAAGATCTTTCCAAACCTGAATACCCAGGCACACTTCCCGTAAAACCAGGCTATGCCGTTCGCAGAGCAAAAGAGTGGCCCCGTGAAGACTTGTCTGATGCGAGATCTTATGACAAACCTCGAATTCAGTTTTGGTGGAATAATGTCAGCTCTCGAGACCCTCTCGTAAATGATTACGAAAATGGCTACAAAATTTGGAGCGTGAAAATTGATGGGACAGATTTACGTTTAGTTACGGATGATATGCCAAGTATGGCGTCACCTCAGACCTTTGTGACGAGTCGTTCCCCCAATAATCGTTATGTGGCATACGCATACAGTTATGGCGAGCCTCTGATTAAAGCGATCTTTGACTTAAAAACGCAACAGACCATTCAGTTGGGCAGTGCGCGCACCAAGCCATATTTGGTCTGGGCGGATGATTCTAGCTACATCTACTTCTCAGACGGTTTTAAGCGCTACAAATACATACTCGCGACAGGAGTCAAGGAAGAAGTAGATGTCGACATTTCAGAATCTACTGTCATTGTTGACGGTAAGCTCATTTATGTCGGCGATTTGGGTGTGGTGGTTTTCGACGCCAAGACTCTAAAAATGCTTTATAAAATCTTCCCTGAGGACGAATTTAAACCAGAAAAAACGATTAAGGAACGTGTTTATGTACAAACTGCTATCAGCCCTAATGGAAAATACGTGTGGGCAGTAAACTCGTACCGCAAAGTGTTGATCAACGTTGAAGAAAAAACGTGGCTTGCGTTTTCTAAGGAAGGCGATGAAAAGAACGTTTATGCTAAAGTGGGCAATATCAGTAACAACGGTAATGAAACACAAAGAGGAGCAGCAATAATAACCATAAGACGTTATGGGCCAGATCTCCGTTATGAAATGAATGGAAATGGTGCTCAGTCATGGAAGGTGATTCAATCAGGTCAAAACACGATAACACCAGTGTTATATAATGCCGATGCTAATTATGGACGCTTTCTGGAGGTAGATAACGATGAGTAATGACTTTAAATATTTACCAACAGATATCTATTTGTTCGGTGTTGAGTATCCTACCGTTGATGGTAAAAAAGGCTCTGAGTATGTTGATGTAAATTCGGGCGATAACTTGGCTGTGATTGAGTCGTTAAAATATATCCGTCCTATGTCACGGCTTCCCATTGCTAAAAATTTAGGTGAGGAAAGCGCTGCTCTTTGGGCGACAGACGATTTAGGCCGTTTACATGTACTGGGCGATTCTATTCAGAAAAACCAAAAAACCAACATCAATCAGGTTTTGGCACTGCGTTCGCCAGTACATGAGTTAGCGCAGAAGACGTACAAGCTGTCTTTTCCCGAATGGTCAATGCTTACAGAGTTGGCGATTGGTGCACAGAGTAATGCTCGATCAATGAAAAAGGCGTGTGCAGACCTCGTCTCTATCTTGGGGAACCTAAAGGGATATGGGAGCGAGCAAACTCTGAACTCGATACATGTTGATAGGGTGAGCAATAGCAGTTCAGAGCGCGTTCATAAAGCCAACTACCAGCAAGTTGTCGATGATGTACCTTTGGCACGTCACTACAGCTTTTCGTTAGTGGAACCTTCACCAGAACATAAAATTGTTGTTGAGTTTGCGGGACAGTGAGATCAACCAGATGATTTTTTCCAACTGACGTGTGTTGATGAAACATGGAGCCAAAAGATTTTTTTGCGCGAGGCTGAGTTTGTGGATCAATATTGTAAAGAAGTCGTATTTAGTGGTTGGTTACCAGAAGTTAAAAGGGTCAATCTAACCCGTCATTGCCGATCTCATAACTCAGATAAAACGGTCTTAATGTCAGTAATTTATCAAGACATTGAACTCACCCAATTATTATAAAATGAAAGTACATTATAAAATGAAACTAACAACGTTAAGTATCGCGCTTCTTTCGACAGTTATGTTATTAACAGGCTGTGGTGAAGAAAGTAATCAAACTTCGAATACTGCAACAACACAATCCGTAGAAAAAGAACCCGCTCAAAAGGCTTGTTTCAATGTTGGTGAAACAACGTCATTCGAACGCAAAGATGTGACAGGGCCACGCTGCCAATGGCAAAGTGAGCACAACTTTATTGTTTACTCTGAAGATCTGTCTAAGCCTGAATACCCAGGTACGCTTCCTGTCAAACCAGGTTATGCCGTACGCCGAGCAAAAGAGTGGCCTCGTGAAAATTTATTTAATGCGAGCTCCTATGATAAACCTCGAATTCAGTTTTGGTGGAATAATGTTAGCTCTCGAGATCCTCTCGTAAACGATTACGAAAACGGCTACAAAATTTGGAGCGTGAAAATTGATGGGACAGATTTACGCTTAGTCACGGATGACATGCCAAGCACCGCGTCACCACAGAATTTTACGATGAGCCGTTCACCTAACAATCGTTATGTGGCTTATGCATACAGTAATGGAGAGCCTTTGATAAAGGCGATCTTTGACTTAAAAACGCAACAGACCATTCAGTTGGGCAGTGCGCGTACCAAGCCATATTTGGTCTGGGCGGACGACTCTAGTTACATCTATTTCTCAGATGGTTTTAAGCGTTTTAAATACACACTCGCTACGGGAACCAAGGAGGAGGTAGATGTCGATATTTCAGAATCTACGGTCATTGTTGACGGTAAGCTCATTTATGTCGGTGATTTGGGTGTGGTGGTTTTCGATGCCAAGACTTTAAAAATGCTATATAAAATTTTCCCTGAGGACGAATTTAAGCCAGAAAAAACGATTAAGGAACGTGTTTATGTACAAACTGCCATCAGCCCTAATGGTAAGTACGTATGGGCGGTGAACTCATACCGTAAAGTTTTGATCAATGTTGAGGAAAAAACGTGGCTTGCGTTCTCTGACGAAGGAGAGGAAAAGAACGTTTATGCGAAAGTTGTAAATATCAGTAACAACGGTAATGAAACACAGAGAGGAGCAGCAAAAATAACCATAAGACGTTATGGGGCAGATTACCGTTATGAAATGAATGGAAATGGCGCTCAGTCATGGAAGGTGATTCATTCTGGAAGAGCAGCTAAAACCCCAGTTCTTTATAATGCCGATGCTAACGGTGTAATGCCGATCGTTTAAGA